>JALTGJ010000001.1 GCA_027077185.1 Spirochaetales bacterium
ATCTGATGCAGGGCTATCATTAGAGGATTTTGATACTCTTATTAGTTTATTATACAAATCAGATAGAGGAATAATTATTATTTCCCACAATATTGAGCTATGCAGTAAATATTCCGACAGAATTTACATAATGAATGAGGGGAAAATAGTCAAAAAAATCAAAAAAAATTATTCTAAAAACCTTACTTCATATTTTCTCAAGGGAGAATCCTGATTTGATTAGTGCAAGTTACATACCAGGAAAATCATTAATTCATGAAAGTGACCCCCGAATAAAATTAATACTTCTGCTATTTACTGTTACCTTATTTTTTTTACCTGTTTCCATTGCAGCAATGTCAATTTATTATCTGCTTATTGCTGCTTTAACTATTTATAGTCTTGGATTAAATAGATTAATACAGGCTATGAAAATGATACTGCCAATACTTATTTTTGTAGTTATTCTAACTCCACCCTTTTACAAAGGGGGAGATTCTGTTTTTATAATAAAAAATATGGTTATTTTATCGAGTGAGGGGATTTCCCAGACCCTCAAACTTATTTTGCGATTTTCCGGAATAACTGTAAGTTTCTACCTTTTTTTTGCCTGCACGAGTATTAATTATTTCATTCTAACCCTTGAGTGGTTTAAACTGCCATATAATGCTGCGCTTATTATAACTATTGCTTTAAGATTTATTCCCTCCATGATTATGAGCTACACAAATATAAAGGATGCCCATAAACTAAGAAATACAAATACAGTGAAAAGCAAGCTTCGAACCAGAATAAACAATATTTTCCCAACTCTTGTTTCTGTACTTATTCTGGCTATTAAATCCATTCCGTCATTATCTATGGCTCTGGAGCTGAGGGGAATTGGACTGGATACAGAAAGATCCAGATATTCTGTAATTATATCCAAAAACATGGTATTGCAATTTATTTTGTCTGGCGTTATTGTCTCTGTGGTTCTTATTTTTGCAGTATATATATAAGGAGAAAAAGATGTCAGATAATGAACAAAAATCATCTATAACAAAACTTCCGGCTTTTAAAATTGCCTCACTTGCTATTCTTATAGCTATAACCACTGTGTTTACATATATCGTACGAATACCAACTACTCCTACAAGAGGTTATATTAACCTGGGGGATGTAGCAATTTTTTTTACAGCTATAACTTTTGGTCCCTTTAGTGCTTTTATTGCAGGAGGACTTGGTACAGCTCTTGCAGATTTGCTTGCAGGCTATGCTCAATGGGCACCTTTTACTTTTTTTGCCCATGGATTACAGGGCCTTGTTATTGGCCTTATTATTAGAAATAAAGTTGATATTCCAGGGATAATTTTTTCATTTATTGCAGCAACTTTTGTTATGGCCGGAATATACTACATAACTGCAGGATTTATGTACGGATTCGGACCGGCATTATTGGAAATACCAGGTAATATACTGCAAAATGTTGCAGGTGTTGTAATTGGGGTTCCCCTTGCTGCAGCTGTGAAAAAAGCATATCCACCTATATTAAACTATAAGTGGTAGCCTGGCTTCCAGGCTACCTTCTATGTTAAAGGACAGTGTCCAGTAACTCACAATAGCGGTCATAGCCTGAAGAATCAGATGAAAACATAATGCTGATCCTTGATTCTTCAGGTGAAATTCCTTTTATATACACAATTTCATCTTTAATATTAAAGCTATCATCAATGGCATAAAGGGCTATTGAATAGTTTTTCACTTTATAAATATGTACAGGCACCAAAAGACTTATGCCGGTATGATTGGCATCAACAGTAATCGAATCCAGCAGTTCACCTGTACCAAGATCAGCCTTAAACTTTTTCAGCAACTCAGGAAGTTTTACTCCGGGTATTCTGGCATCTTTTCTTCTCTCAATTATCATATTGCTTCCAGAAGACTTTTTAAATAACTTATTTTTTTGTTGCAGGTAGAAATTAAACTTCCCTCTTCCTTTGCTCTGTCTATCCTTGCATCGGACCACAGCCATCTGAACTTATCAAACAACTGCTTATATTCAGGATCAGTAACACCTTGCCAATACTCTTCTTTTTTCTCTTTTAACAACAAATAATCATCAGAAGGACCTGTTCCATTCATATCCAAATACATATCCAGGGGAAAACGGGAATTATATTCGATCCATAATGATAAATTATTTTTTATTGCCATACTTTCCTGTTTTTCCCAAAAATCCAAAATATCAATAATATGATTTACAGGTTCAAATGATTTTTTTCCACCGTCATAAATAGCACAGGCCTCGATAGGTATTATCATTTTTTCGAATTGGGAATACTCATATTCCGGGGTAATGAGAGCACCCAACTTGTAATTTTTTAATAAATCTGTATTTGGAAGGACATTATACAGAGGAGTTTCTTTGGCTCCAAGAGCAAATCTTCCTTCAAGATAAATTAAAATTGTTCTTTCATATTCCGGATGATGCTCTTTAAAAATTCTATCCCACTTTCTCAATACTTTTTCAGCATTAGAACAACCTATTGTTACAAAAATAAAGTTTTTTAATTTTAATTTTTTTGAAATTAAATAGTTGTCCAGATATTGCAGACTATTATCAAGAGAAACCCCGGAAGCAACAATATCAGCACTGTAAATTGTAGCATTATCAGGTATTTGGAACTTTCTATAGGAATCTTCTGAAATTGAAAACTCACCATCTTTCTCCAGACGCTGGCTTGTAATATATGAGCTGGAATGCCATTTATACCCAAAAGCCTTCAACAATGAATTCCGAACCTGAAAATTAAGACCCCCTCTCAGAATATGATACACATTTACATGTTTAGAGCTTATCCTGCTAAGATTTTCAAAATTATTTAAAACTTTAAGAGTATTTGTTACTCCGTTCCTCATTAGATCTGTAAAATCAGAATTTACAATTTCCGGGAAATTAAGCATATTTCTTGTATCTGAGGTAGAAACAACATACCGATTTAAAACAGAGGAAGCAGTACTGCTTTCTATCGAATACAAAGATACCGCCTCATCCTTAAATATACGTTTAAGATATTCAGATTCCATTTCAACTCCTTTGATCTGAAAGGTATACCGGCAAGCTGATTTTAGACAAAGACCGGCTGTAAAAATAAGTTCTGCATTATAAACAGAAAAATAAATGACAAAATTCCAGATACAACAGGAGTTGCAATCCAACCCATACCGATTTTTCCAATTACACTAAAATCAATATTTCTACCGGATTTAGCAAGGCCTATTCCCAATACCGCCCCTACAACTGCCTGAGAACTGGAAACTGGAACCAATGGCCAGGTAGGAAGGCTATGGCTCTGCAGCCATGCCTGAAGGGCAGTCGAGGCAAACAAGAACAGGACAAGGGAGCTGGATAATACTACAATAAAAGCAGCAACCGGAGAAAGCTTAAAAATACTGTTTCCAACAGTCATCATTACTCTTTTAGAATAGGTAAATATACCAACAGCGATTGCTATTCCACCAATCAGGAATAGAATCTGGACTCCGGTTAAAGAAAAAGCTCCGGAAATACTAATGTCAGGAAAAGGAGACACAGGAATAAAAACACCCATAACATTTGCAATATTATTTGCACCAAGGCTGTATGCTCCAAAAGCACCTGTTATAAGCAAAGCTGTCCGGGTATAGGAATCCATCCTTAAAATACTTATTTTTGTAAATTTTAATAAAAATCTAATAAAGTAGAACAGGCTAAAAGAAAAAACTGCAGATAGGACGGGACAAACAACCCAGGTCGATACAATTTTTGTCAGAGCAGATGTATCGGTTGGTTTCCCTGCAAAAAGATTCCAGCCAATAATAGCTCCAACTATAGCCTGGGAGGTGGATACAGGCAGTTTTAACCTTGTCATCCAAAACACCGTAAAGGCTGCAGAAAATGCAACTGTAAAAGATCCTGCAATTGCATTTACTGCTCCAAGTTTTCCTAAAGTATGGGATGCACCTGCTCCGCTTATTACTGCACCAATAATTACAAAAACCGAGCCAACTATTGCAGCTGTTGTAAAACGAAGCATTTTTGTACCTACTGCAGTACCAAAAATATTAGCGGCATCATTGGCCCCCAGGGACCAGCCAAGGAATAAACCGCTGGAAAGAAAAATTATTATCAAGGACATTTACTACTCCTATAAAAAATGATAAAAAAGCCTAATAATTACTCAATACAATAATTCACAAGACTTTTATCATTCCTCCGTTATTGTTATTATATGCTTCTCTTAATAGCTGCAACCGACAGGCGCTCACAGACATCCTGACCATCATCAGATAGTTTTGCAATAAGTTCAACAAACTTTCCGACATGCATTTTACCAGATAGTTTTTTTACGTAGGTATCTGAATCAAACAGTTTTCTCTTTATACTATTCTCAATTTTGTCAGTTTCATGTTCATAAAAAAATGTTTTATTTATGTAATCATTAATTAATGGATCATTTTTTACATAAGATCTGGCTGCCTGTACCGTAAAATCGGCAGTTTTACAGCTTGCTTCAACTAAAGCCATAAATTCTTCATTCAAATCCTTTGGTATTTTAGGCTTTTGAATATCAAACTGAATAAGAACTTCCTCTGTAGTATCAATTACATCATCTATATTTTCCAGCAGACTTAACATATCACCTCTGGATTCAGGAAGCAGCATTTTTGTATAAAGCTTATAACGTATCCCTCTTCTTAATTCATCAACTGACGATTCAAGAACCTTAACTTCCTCCATTCTTTTTAAGAACATATCAGTTTCATTTTTTAAATAATTTTTAATAGCTTCAGAAAATATCATTATTGAATTGGAAATGCTATCCAGTAATAATTCTATATCCCCCTCAATTTCCGAAACCTGATGAAATAGTAGACCCATTTTTAAACTCCTGTTATTTTATTTACTATATATTGGCAGTTTAGTGTATACGGATATTTTTATAAAGTATTATTTACGGATTTATAATAAAAAGTTATAGTAGTAGCGGAGGCAGTATGAACTATTCAGGTTTATTTACGGACTACTATGAACTTACAATGATGCAGGGATATATGCTGCAGCAGACGAATGAACAGGTTGTTTTCGACATGTTTTTTAGAAAACAGCCTTTTTCCGGGGGTTATTCAATTTTTACAGGTCTTGAGGATATACTTACAATACTCCAAAATATACATTTTTCAAAATCTGATCTGGACTATCTTAGAACTCTTAAAGTCTTTAAAGAAGAATTTCTAACTTATCTTGATAATTTCAGGTTTACAGGTTCTGTTTATGCTATGGACGAAGGTTCTGTAATATTCCCAAATGAGCCCATTCTGCGGGTACACAGTACTCTAATGGAAGCTCAGCTAATTGAAAGTCTTATTTTAAATACAATAAACTTTCAAACACTGATAGCAACAAAAGCTGCAAGAGTTTCATATGCTGCAGAAGGGGGTACAGTTCTTGAATTTGGGTTAAGACGTGCCCAGGGATTTGACGGTGCAGTTTCTGCAAGCAGAGCAGCATATATTGGAGGAGCTACAGCTACTTCCAATACTCTTTCCGGTAAAATATATAATATTCCTGTTAAAGGCTCTATGGCACATTCGTGGATAATGGCATTTGATTCAGAATTGGAAGCATTTAGAAAGTTTACGGAACTTTATCCTGA
>JALTGJ010000002.1 GCA_027077185.1 Spirochaetales bacterium
GTTACATCTGCATCTTCGGCAGCATAGGGAGCAGCAATTTCCAGACTTATATCGGGAAAGGAACTCTCTTTGGGAACAATATCCTTATACCTGATTGTAGTATAATTCAGCAAATTTTCTGCTAAAACATCCATACTATAACTGTTGCTCCCAGTATCAAGAATCCATGCAGCAACCATAGTATCAAAAACAAGATTATTAACCTTAACCCCCCATTTTCGAAGGACCTTATAATCATACTTAAAATTGTGTCCAATAAGCTTTAGTTCTTTATCTGCAGTAATATCAGCTATTCGTTTTTTTACTTCATCTTCCTGTAAATAGGTCTGGCCATCTGCATATAGTGGAATATAGCAGGCTCTTCCTGAAGAAACTGATAAAGAAAAACCGACAGGAGAAGCCTTCATTGGGTCAATATTATCTGTTTCAATATCCAGAGCAAACCATTTACTTTTCTTTACAAGTGTAATCCATTCATCCAGTTTCTCCAAAGAGAAAATTGTAGAATAAACTCCCCGGGAAGAACCTGGGATAGAAGTTTTTTCATTTTCCGAAGAGCCCCTGCCGGAAATTTTCTGAATACGGGAAATAAGACGATTCAACCCATACCTTTGGAGAAGGGGTATAATGGCTGATAAATCCAGTTTTTCGAGACTGTAATCACTAATTGTTATATCTTTTTCTTTATCATAGTTAAGTAAAATCAGTTTCCTGCTAAGATATGCATTTTCCCTGCTGTCATTTAACTTTTGTATTTGACCCTTTGTACAGGAATCAATATTTGCATAGATACCATCCAGGGTGTCAAATTTTTGAAGGAGTGTCACTGCAGTTTTAGGACCAATTCCTCTTACTCCGGGAATATTATCAGCAGAATCACCTACCAGAGAAAGATAATCAACAATCTGATCCGATCTTACTCCCATTTTTTCAACGACCTGGTTGGGACCAATATCAATATATTCACCTTTCTCAGGCCTTAGCATATGGATATCCGTTGTAACTGTCTGCATTAAATCTTTATCTGCAGAAATTATATAGGACTGAAATCCCTCAAGGCTTCCCTTTTTTGCAGCACAAGCCATTAAATCATCAGCTTCATACCCTTCACTGATAATAATATTTACCCCCAAAACCTTAAGAAATTCCTTAATAACAGGTATCTGGGGACTAAGGTCATCCGGAGCTTTTTCACGATTGGCCTTGTATTCAGGATACATATCATGACGGAATGTTGCCCCTGGAGAATCCATTACTACTGCAAAATTCTCCGGTTTATGCTTATCTAAAAGGGATATAACCGTACTTAAAAATCCAAAAACAGCAGAAATATTCTGCCCTTCAGGGTCTCTTACCGGATTGTGAATAAATGCCCAGTATGATCTAAAAATTAAACTAAATGCATCCAGAAGAAATAATTTGGGTTTCATATATATATTCTCATTTTAACTCTCATATACTTAAATCTACAAATTGGGGAATTATATTCGATGGAAGGGTATGGAATGGTTTTATGGAAAATTTATTAATTTGTACAGATAATAAAATTAGATAATTTTGAAGCTTATCCCGTATTATCTTGTCCAAATCCTGGATAGATTTATGACTTGAAAGTAAGATGGACTTTTGTTTATTTAATTCTAAAGGTACCAGGGGGTATAATTCTTCAAAGCTCATAATTATTAAATTTAGATTCTCAAGTTTTCTTATATATTCCTTCTCAATTTCAGTATATATTTCTATTTTTTCTCCATCTCCTGAATCAATAGAATTGGAAATTAAATTAAGTAAGCCAATAATTT
>JALTGJ010000003.1 GCA_027077185.1 Spirochaetales bacterium
TATATGAGGAAGCTGATTCTATTATAAATAATCCCCTAAAAAGTAAAAAAATTAAAGTTTCAATATTTTTCAAAGAAAATAATGAGGGACTTTTACGTTGCTCAATGAGGTCAAAAGGTAATATTGACGTATCAGCGATTGCTCAGCATTATAATGGAGGCGGCCACAAAACAGCTGCAGGCTTTAAAAGCAAGTATCCACTTGATGTGATAATGGCAAAAGTGTTAAAAATGTTTGAAGTGTATTTTATTTGAAACATAGTTTTACACAAGTTCATAACTGGAGCACTCCCTTGAAATACTCTCTTCTATTAATTGCTGTATTCTTTATTTTTTCCTGTGATCCCCCTCCAGGGACTGAGCAAACTCCCAAACCAGTGGAAATAAATCCAATTTATAATAATGATGTCCCCAATACAGTTGGTAATAAAAAAATTGATACCCTAAAGAATTCAGAGAATAAACCTAAAATTACAATAGATACAAATGATACACTTATTAAGGTGATTGACACTAATCTGGATCTTGACACCCATGATGAACAGATTTTAATTGTAAAAAATAAAATATCTACAAATTCCAACATTAGAGTTATTGTTGCCGATTTCGATGATATCCTGGATTCATACTCTACATCCTGGGAAGCAGAGACAGCATCTAATAATGTCAATTCCTTTTCAATCTCCCTTAAGGATATGACAGGCGATCATAATCTTGAAATAATATGTTCAGGATCGAATTTGGATGGAAAAGAAACCTTAAATATTTACAGAAGGACTCCATCTTCAGGTGGGATAAAATTACATTTTTCAGAAATACTTAACTTAGCAGCTGATGGAAGCATTGAAATTAAAGAGATTCAGCGAAGTCAGGCCTATCAGACCGGAATAAGTGACGGTATAAGTTTTCAGATAATTGTAACTTCTACTGATACTGAATCTGAGAATATACTTGATTTAAAGAAGGAAACATATTTTTGGCAAAATCAGGGATCAATATATAAACTAATTAGTGTAGAAAAACTTCCTGGTAAGGAAATTGCTGACAGTAAGCTTCGTACACTGTACAGGAGTAATAGAGAATATTTTAAGAAATTTTTATCAGGCCCATGGATGCTTGCAAATTCTGATAATAATCTGTCTTACAATAATTCTATTGTTTATTTTGATACTGAAAACAAACAGGTAATTTTTTCCAACAGAGATTTTCAGGAAATTTATATATGGGAATCGTCCAGTAAAACATTATCCAATACTTTATTAATAACATGTAAAAACGATCTGGTTCCCTTTCTAAATGTGTCTCTTTCTGTAAGGGTACTGGATTTAAACAATATAAACCTCCGATTTAAGGATAACAGCGTAAGAAACAGCAGAAATACTGTAAACCAGGCATGGACAGGTACATATTTTAAACTAAGCACCAAAATTCAAAGAAATCTTATTAAAGACTACAGATCGAGTCCAAAAGATACTGATATCCCTGTTCTTTCCGGATACTATAAAAGTGATACGGGTGCTGAAATGTTTTTTAATGCCCCGGATTTTAGTTTAGTCGATAAAGGTAAAAAAGTTACAGGGGGCTTTTATCTTGTAAACAATGGGCTGAAAATTGCTGAGTTCAGAATTCTGGATAAAAATAAGCTGGTAAAAGATACTCTTGTATATAAATATGATTTTCTGACTGAAACCAATGATATAGAAATTATCCGTACTCTAATTCTTATTCCAGGGGAATTAACAATACAGGGTTTTGTTCCCTCAGGAGAACAATTTTCAAGATACACACAAATTGAACAGATTGAAAAAAAGGATTCAGACGCAGCTATTAATAAATAGGAAAACCATCAAACCCTTTTTGTTTTAGCCTGGACAATCCCTTAATCATACTTTCTTCATCCTTATAATAAAGGAGAACTTTATAGTATTTAATACCGTTAATTATTTGTTCCTCTACTACCGGTAAAAAATTATATTTTTTAATATCAAAAGAAAGAAAATGAGCATTCTCCGGATCCTTAAATGATCCTGCCTGTATTATAAAATATGCATTTATTTGTGTATTATCCAAAACATTAACTTCAGTTTTGTTCGGTTCAGTTTTCAATAAACCAAAAGAAGTTATAATATTAGGAAGAGCATCTATTTTTCCTGTAATTAGTTTTGAAACAGGACTAAGTGGAAATTTTTCTGTTATCTGATCTTTAAAACCTGCAGCAGTCTGCGGATTATTATTTACTTTTGCAACAAAATAAGCCAGATAAAGAGATTCCGGACTATCATTCGTATTTGTCATTTTTTGATTCTGAAATGAATTCAGAATTTTTAGTATATCATAATATTGATTTGCCAATGTAGATATCTGAATATCAGAACTGTTGGTAATAATTTCCTTCAGCTGAGATTCTGCCAGGAGCATTTTCCCTTCCATAATCAATAAAAGTGATGATTGCAGCAGACTTTTATAATCAACACTATTAAGACTGGCCAATGCAGCATTTTGATATCCTGCCTGTGCAAGACTTAGATTGGAAGTAAGTTCATATAATTGTGCCAGACGTTCATACAATAAGACTTTTTGCTTTCCTGGTTTTACAAATTTAATCTGAGTTTCCAATACTCCGCAAATATCATTTATATGTCCTTTTAATTCCGAAACCTCAAACAGTACAGATATAAATTCATCTGAATCCTTATTGGATCTAAGCCAATCACTATATTGAACCAAAGCTCCTGGTGTATCACCTTTTTTATAACTTTCTCTTGCATCTTTTATATCAGCAGATATTAAAAATATCTCAAAAAAAGATAAAATAACAACAATTATCAGTCTTCGATTTAATTTCATACTATTTCACCTACAAAGGTATTACCATTTAGACTCATCAATTTAATATTACAAAATGTGCCAATTAAAGATTTTTCACCCTTAAAAACAACCATTTCATTTTTTTCAGTTCTTGCAAGTAATTCTTCTTTGTTTTTTCTTGAAACTGATTCTACAAGAATCTTTACGATCTGCCCTACTCTCTCTTCTTTTATTTCCTGACTTATTCTTCTCTGAATTTCTATAATTTCATTTAATCTTCTAAGCTTTTCCTTGTCTTCTATACTATCCGGCAATTTAAAAGCTTTTGTACCCTCTCTGGGATTGTAGTAATAGGTAAATGCATCATTAAACCTGACTTTATTCATCAAAGACTTTGTCATTTCCAAATCTTCCAGGGTTTCTCCTGGAAATCCTATTAACAAATCTGTAGTAATGGATACATTTGGAATAGCTGCTTTCATTTTATTTGCCAAAGTAATAAAATCTTCCTGTGTATATAATCTGTTCATCCTTTTTAAAACAGCATCAGATCCATGCTGAACAGCAAGATGTACATGGCTGCATAAACTCTCATTTTCAGATATAAGCTTAATAAGATTATCGGAAACATCTTTTGGATGTGAACTCATAAACCGAATCCATCCAATTGTTTTAGTTTCCTTTAATATAAGTTTTAACAAGCATGCAAAGTCTATATCCTCGCCATCTACGTTATAAGTATAGGAATTAACATTCTGCCCAAGAAGTGTTACTTCTTTAACCCCTTTTTTTTCCAATTCCTTTAATTCTTTTAATATTGCTTCCGGTGAACGGGAGATCTCCCGTCCTCTTACATAGGGTACAATACAGTAGGTACAAAAGTTATTGCACCCATGCATAATCGGGACCATGGATTTAAAATTATTTTCTTCAAGATGAATTTCTCTGAATGTATACTCACCCTCATCAACAAGATTATCACTCCAAATTTTATTATTGTCCAGATATTCTACAAGATTTTCTTTTTCAAAATTTCCAATTACCATATCTACTGCCGGGGCTTTTTCTTTCAGCTTTCCTTTTAGCCGTTCTGCCATGCATCCTGTTACTGCAAGTGTGAAATTTTTAGTTTCCTTTAAATGCTTATAATAGCCGATTCTACCCCAAATTCTATTTTCTGCAGTTTTTCTAACTGAACATGTATTTAAAAGTACAAAATCTGCATCATTCTCTGAATCTGCAGGCTGCCAGCCTTTCTTTTTTAAATCGGCTATTATTGCATTTGACTCAGCGGTGTTCATTTGACACCCGTATGTTTCTATCCAGTAATGTTTCAAGACTTATCATCCTCAATTAGCGACCTGATATACCACTTAATAACATTCCAGTCATCTTTAACAGGAAGAAGAATCCAGTATCCTCTGTAAAAGCCCTCTTCATACTGCTTTGACTTATCTTTAAGCTTGTAAATATTTGTATATGTATTATAGAGTACATTAAAAGTGCTTAGGCCCTGTTTTCTTACTAACTTGTCATCTTTATATTTAATATACAGACTCAGCATCTCCATTGAGGAAAAGTTAGTATCAAGATAGTTTTCAAGGGTTTGAAATAACTTTAAAATAGTACCCAGATCTGTAATATCCAAAGCTGACAATTTATCTTTAATACCCTGAATTACCAGCTGCTGTCTTGAGGTTCTTCCAAAGTCCGAACTGGTGTGTCTGGAACGTACTATTCTTAGGGACTCTATTCCATTAAAATGGTGAGGGCCTTTTGTATAGTATAATGTACTCCATTCACCATTATCTCTTACCATATAGGTAGGATCAATAAGATCAGCCTGGAGAGTAACATCAATTCCTCCTAAAATATTAATAATATCTATAAAGGCATACATGTCTACCGCTATATAGCCGCTGATTTTTAAACCGGTAATATCTGAAAGTATTTCCGAAAATTTTTCTCCACCAAAATTTCTATAATAATCATTTATTTTATCCCCTTCATAATAAAGGTCCCGGGGTATTGCAATAAGTGAAATTTTCTTTGAAATATCATCCGAATGTACTAGAATAATAGTATCCGCATTATTTTCATGAGAACCTATAACAACAAATGTGGTACTGTTTTTATTTGAATATCTATCTGTTATTTGAGGCAAATTTTCAGGTATTACAATATTTGATTTTTTTTCTTCTGTATTAAACGGTTCCAGATACTTTAAGGAAGAAATCATTATATCTTCCGAATCCATTAAATAAATATTTCCTAATATTTTCTGAACTGCAAAGGAACCAAGCAATTTATTATTAACTGTTTTTAGATCATAGTAAAAATAATCATTATCTTCTCTGGGAGTTCTATTTAAACTTAAATTATTCTGCTTTAGGTAGGATAGGAATGATTTTTCTGAAAAAATTTTCTCCACCTTAATTCTAGCTTCATCAACCGTTTTAATTTCTTTTGTTCTTTTATCTGACTTTTCGAGATAGGGTATAATACTCTCAGAAAAATCCATAAAATCTGAATAAAGTTCTGAAGCAATTTTAAAACTTTGACTGGATTTATCTAATGAAAGTTTAACTGTAAAACTTCTGTCTTTATTATAAATTTCATAATAAAATAAATTCTGCTTCGATGAAAGTTTACTAATTTCAAGTTTCGATTGTTTTAAGTAGTTTAATAGAATTTTATTATGAGTTAATTCAGCAAACTCATTATTAAGTACTTCATATTTTTTATAGTGCTCATTGATACTGCCAAATTCAGTATCAAAAAAATTAATTAGTGTGGAAATACTATTTTCAAGCCCTATTAAAGGAAAT
>JALTGJ010000004.1 GCA_027077185.1 Spirochaetales bacterium
ATAAGCCTGTCTATTGAATTGGCTTGTTTTTCTTATTTGACAATAATACTTTTTTAGTGCAGTCTTTCTGTATGGATAAATTTAATATATCACCCATTCCTGAACTGGTATTTGGTCCCGGTACTATGGCAAGGTTACCCGAGATTTTGGAAAAAAATCAATACAAAAGTATAGTATTAATTACAGGGGGAAAATCATTTGTCAGTTCTTCTGATTGGTTGAAATTAAAACAATCATTGGATAATTTGGGTATTAAATTTGTACATTATAAATCTTCTGGAGAAACACAACCGGAAACTGTGGATAATATTATATTAGATCTAAACTCTTCAGTAGTAGATGCTGTTATTTCTATAGGTGGAGGAACAGTACTGGATACCGGAAAAGCAGTATCTGCAATGCTGTGTATGTCCGGCAGTATAGTGGACTATCTTGAAGGGGTTGGGACGAAAGAACCTGCAGGAATACGGAAGCCTTTAATTTGTATACCTACAACTTCCGGAACAGGGTCAGAAGCAACAAAAAATGCCGTAATTACAAAAATTGGAAAAAATGGCTTTAAAAAATCACTCCGGCATAAAGCTTATATTCCGGATACTGTTATTATTGATCCCGAACTAATAGTAAGTTGTCCCAGAGCTATTACCCTGGCTTCAGGGCTGGACGCTGTAACCCAGCTTCTGGAATCCTATGTATCAACCCGGAGTACTCCTTTTACCGATATGATTGCATTAAAAGGGCTTAAACTTGCAGGTATGGGTTTGCCCACTCTTGCGGAGGATGGGTCCAATTTAGATGCAAGATCAGATATGGCATATGCTGCATATCTTTCGGGAATCAGCCTTGCAAATGCAGGTTTGGGGGTAGTACACGGTGCAGCATCAGTATTGGGATCAATAAAAGCTATTCCTCATGGAGTTGTTTGCGGTACACTTCTTGGTACAGCTACAGAAAAGATAATTTCAAAATTAAGGGGAGGTGATTTTTCCGGTAACTATTTATTAAAGTTTTCAAATGCAGGAGCTGCATTAAGCGGAAGTAAATATGATTCTTCTGAAAAAAATATTGATTTACTAATTAAAACTTTAAATTACTGGGTTGAGTCTTTTGATATACCAAAATTATCAGATTTTGGGTTTACAAAAGGTTCCCTGGATTTTGCAGCTAAAAAAACCGGTCTCAAAAATACTCCGGTTATACTTAATTTTGAAGATATTTTTGATATTTTAATATCAAGGTTATAGATATGGTTTCCATATATAATATTTATTAGGAATGTCATTTTATAGTAGGATCTACTGCATTGATTTTTTAAGTGATAACGGTTAACATGCCTTTTATTAATAGATAACAACTTTGTAGTTTTAATGGAGTTTTAATTGGGTACCAGAAAAAAAAACGGTTTTTTTATATTGATGTTCTTTGTTATTTTAGCAGTTTTTTTGGGATTTCAGTCCTGTAGTCTTAAACAGTCATTGTATATAGACAAGAACGGGGCGGGGTCAGTTAGTTTCGAATTGGAACTGGCTCCATATTTTGTTGATGTAACCGAGCAGCTTTCTGAACTTTTTCCTGAGGACAACTCAGAAGTAAAAAATACCAATAATAAGGGTATATTTGATCTTGATAAAATAAAAAAAGATTTCTCAAGGAGTGAGGGCACTGTAATACAGAAACTTGAAAGTCCAGATACAAACACATTAAGGGGTAAATTAACCTTTACAAATATTTCAACTGCTCTTAATAGTGGAACATCCGGTAATATTCTTGATATCTTTAAGTTTTCTTCTTCCGGA
>JALTGJ010000005.1 GCA_027077185.1 Spirochaetales bacterium
ATATTATAGCATCAAACAAACCTTCGTTAAAAAGCTTAGGTATTAATTTTGAAACTCCTGATTTTAAAACATCAATCATTTCAGATTTGGAAACATCCATAGGGGAAATCCAATAATGCCCAGCTTCTTTGGCAATTTCGATTGAGTCAATCTGAGAGCTAATCAAAGAAGATTTTGCAACACCAATATCTATAATATAAACTTCATGCCCGAATTGTTGAAATATTTTCATAAGAAATATAACTTCAGTTTCTTTTGTATCCAGACTTGCAATGATAGCAATATTTTTTTTCATTTAACAAATATCTTACTTACGCTGTTTTGTCATAACATCAATAAAAACCGTTGTTATAATTACCGACCCAATAACAATTGGTTGTATAAAAGATGAAATCCCGGTGAGGTTCATAATATTAACTACTATTGTCAATATTAAAGCACCAATTACAGTTCCAAAGGCGCCTCCTTCTCCTCCAAGGAGCGAGGTCCCTCCAATAACAACTGCAGCAACTGTTTGAAGTCCAAAGGCTTCACTCATTGCAACTTCTGCAGCATCCAGTCTTGCTGTTAAAATTAACCCGGCCAGTCCGGCTGTTAACCCTGAAATCCCGTAAATAGTTATAAGTCTTTTATCTACAGGTATTGCAGAATATTTTGCAGCAGTTTCATTTGCACCAAGTATATATAATTCTGCCCCAAATGTAGTTTTCCTAAACAGAATAATAAAAATTACCGCAGTTAAAAATGCCAGAATTACCGGTATAGGCATAAAACCCAGATAACCAACACCAAACCATGTAAAACTCTCTGGAAGACCATATATTATAGATCCCTGCATCATTATCAATGAGAATCCATTAACTACCATCATCATTCCATAAGTTGCCACAAATGGCGGCATCTTAAGCTTTCCTATCAGAAGACCATTCAAAATGCCTATCAAGCCTCCTATAGTGAGGCCAATTAACACAACAAGAGGAATAGACATACCACTTTTTAGCAACTGAGCAATAGTACAACCAACAAATGCAGCAATGGCACTAACAGAAAGATCTATCCCACCAGTTAACACTACACCTGTGAGTCCAAGGCTTAAGATTAAAAGAATACTGGATTGCCTTAAGATAGTTATTAAATTGTCAACTCTTAGGAATCTATGTGAAATTAAACTTGAAATTAAAACTATAACAATCAAACCAAAAAGACTAAATAGCTGCTTAAAACTATTTCTTATTTCAATATTATTACCCATGAATCACACCTTAACTCTTTCAGATTTGTAATTAGCGACATAAACATCAATAATTATAGCAAGTAATACCATACTTCCAATTAAACCACTTTGATACATAGGCTGGATTCCAATTACATTTAATCCATTTCTTATAACTACCAATAATAAAACGCCAAGGATAGTTCCTTTAATACCACCCTGGCCTTCAGTGAAGGAAGTTCCCCCAATAAGGGTTGCCGCTATAGCATCAAACTCCCATCCTTCACCAGTTGTAGGATTCCCTGACTCAATTCTGCTTGCAATTATCAATCCTGTAATTCCCGCCATTAATCCGGAATACGAAAACACCCCTATAATACTTTTACTTTTATCAATTCCACCCAGAGAAAGGGCATCACGATTTCCACCAAGTCCGAATATTTGAGCTCCAAATCTTGTTCTATATAAAACAACCCATGATATAGCAAAGATGATACTTGCCAGAATAAGTGGAATCGGAAGAAACAGAATTTCGCCATTTACAATTATGTAAAATAATTTATGAGAAAAATATACTGAAGAACCCTGAGTAATAACCAATGCAATACCGGATGTTATACTTGCCATACCTAATGTAACTATAAATGATGGTATTTTCCCTTTAGACACAAGAGTCCCACTTATAGCACCAATAGCTGCTGCCGCTAAAAGTGTCAATAACATTGCAAAATATATTGGAATACCAAGATTAAGAAACGTAATCCATAGAACTGTTGAAAGAGAGATAATACCACCAAAGGAAAGATCTATCTCTTCTGATAAGATAACCATAGTAGAACCAATTGAAATAATCAGAAGAGGAGAAGCCTGAATTAAAATATTCTTAAAATTGTTAATTGCAAAAAAACCTGGTGCAAAAAAAGTAATAATTATTACACCAATTCCCAGCATCCATAGAACTGGTGGGATATTGTAAAATTTCATAGTGTTCATTTTCATAAATCTACCTTCCTGCAAGCATTTTCATACCAATTGCCTGTTCACTAAGTTCGCCCTTTTTACTTTCGCTTACGACTCTTCCTTCGTATAAAATATAAAATCTGTCACTGAGTCCAATAACTTCCTGTAATTCAGAAGAAATCATTAAAATGGCCTTACCTTCAGAAGCCAATCTATCCATTAATGCATAAATTTCCATCTTTGCACCAACATCTATTCCCCTGGTTGGTTCATCAAATATTATAATATCCGAATTGGAACTTAACCACTTTGCAATTACTACTTTCTGTTGATTTCCACCACTTAAATATTTAATAATACTATTTACAGATGGAGTAATGATATTAAGTTCTTTTATATACTTATTGGATACCTGACCCATAATTTTTTTATTTATAAACATTCTGGTAAAGATTTTTCGTAGACTTACTGCAATAATATTCAAAGATACAGGTAAACTTAAAGCTAAACCCTGTTCTTTTCTATCTTCAGGAAGAAGACCAACTCCCATCTTCATCATATAAGTCGGAGACCGGGGAATTACCTTTGCTCCATTAACATAAATACTCCCTTTATCAATCTTATCTATTCCAAAAATTAACCTTGCAAGCTCTGTCCTGCCAGCTCCGACCAGACCTGCCAATCCTACTATTTCACCTCTCCTTACAGAAAGAGAAACATCTATAACATTACCTTTTTTATCATAAAGATTTTCGACTCTAAGAGCCTCCTTGGAATATTCGTTATCAGTTCTGGAATAAATTTGTGAAACTGTTCTTCCCACCATCATTTCTACCAGCTCATCATCATTAATATCCCCAATCTTAACAGTACCAATATATTTCCCATCACGAAGAACTGTAATCCGATCGCCAATTAGTTCAAATTCATGCATTCTGTGTGATATATATATAACTGCAATACCTGATTTTTTTAATTGCAGTACTTTCTTGAAAAAAGCATCTACTTCTCTACTGGAAAGTGGTGCGGTAGGCTCATCAAAAACAATTATTTTTGGTTCGGTAGAAAGTGCTTTAGCAATTTCCACCATTTGCTTTTCAGCAACACCAAGATCCTTAATTTTTGATTTGGTGTTTATATAATCAACATCCAGGGATTTAAGAATTTTTTCTGCTTCCAGATGCATCTTTTTTATGTCAATTACCCCTGGAATTTTGGACATAAATTCTCTATTAAAAAAAATATTCTGAGCAACATCAAGATATGGGATTAAGTTGAATTCCTGATAGACTGCTGTTATACCCTTTTTGATAGCATCCCGGGAAGATTTAAATTTAACCTTCTCCCCGTTAATAAACATCTCACCCTCTTCCGGGATATAAGCACCTAGTATACATTTTGTCATAGTGCTTTTACCTGCACCATTTTCACCGACAATTATATGTACCTCACCTGGATAAAGTTCAAAATCCACTTTATCTAATGCTTTAACACCTGGAAAGCTTTTACTCATTCCTTTTATTGATAGAATTGGCTCCACTATTTTATCCCCTTGATAAAACCCTGACTAGCAATGCAAAATTATTAGACATAGATATTTTTCATAGCTGATTATCATTTACAAAAGATGCACCCAGCAAACAACTTCTTGTTTATTTGCTGAGTACATTTTAAACTACTATAACCACCAGGCTATAGATGCCATAAAGTCATCGACATTTGACTTATCGATAATTGGATCTTCCTGTGAATCAGGAAAAGGAATAAAATATTGTGGAGGTATTGCATTGTGGTCGTTTAAATATTTAACCATGTAGACTGTTGCTAAATATGTTGAACCAAAAGGATCTGTATTGTAACTTACAAGCATATCCCCATTCTTAATGGCAATACAAGCATCTTTATTTGCATCAAATCCAGCAACAATAACTTTGTCAGCAATTCCTGCGGCTTTTAATGCCTGAATAGCACCTATAGCCATTTCATCATTCATACCTATTACAGCATCAACTTCATCAAATCTCTGAAGCAAATTCTCCATCAACTGCATACCCTTAACTCGATTCCAGTGTGCAGTCTGGGAAGCAATAATTTCAATACCAGAATATTTTGCCAGTTCATCTTGTATACCCTGTAATCGTTCCTGACCATTCTGAGCACCTGGAGCTGCTTCAAGAATAATAACCTTACCCTTATTTCCAAGAGCTTTAGCAACTCTAGCGGCTACAATAACACCTGTCTTATAATAATCAACTCCTGATCTCATGAATGCAACAGTAGGATCTGCTGTTGGAGTTCCAATTGTTGCTACAGGAATATTTTTAGCATTGGCTTTTCTTACTGCAGGCATTATACCCTTGGAATCACTTGGATGTAAAATAAAACCCTGAACACCTTTCTGAATCAAGTCTTCTACTATACTAACCTGTTCTTCTATGTTACTGGGTTTTACAGGCCCAAGTACAACCATATCACAGCCCATGTCTTCAGCAGCCTGTTTAGCACCATCAAGCATTTTTACCATATATGGGTTTGTTGTAGTTTTGACAACACATGCAAGAGAGTACCTTTCATTTGCCTTAACATTAGTACTAATCGTCATTCCAACACCCGTAGTAGGAAGGTCAAAATCTCTTTCTCCCGGAGTATTTGAGTAGTACTCAGCTCCAAGATCTTTACTTACTTCAGCCTGCTTGGAATCACCACTCTCAGTGTTACCAGCTGCAAAAATCATTCCAGCTGCTAATACAGCCATAAGAACTAATAATATTTTTCTTTTCATTTTTCACCTCTATCCTGTTTTAATATTTAATGGAAAAGATTTCTATTTAGAAATCATGCTTTAAACAAACCACCTCCTTATTTTTTTTTCGAATTATTTAACCGATAATTTTTCGATCAAGGACTTTTAATTCATGCGTTGGTAATATATGATCAATTTTCCCTTCAACACGCCTCTTACATTCCTCTATACTATTCCAGGTACTAACGATATCCTGAAATCTTGAGGGAGGTGTAATAGAATAACCAATCTCCGGTATTTCCTTGAAATTATCATAAGTAAAAACTAAATCACCACAACAATGAAACTTGCCATCATTAGTATTAACTACAACAGTCTGGTGCCCTACTGAATGCCCCGGACTGGGATAAACACTTATTCCATCCAGTACTTCAACTTCTCCATTCAGTAATTCAAATTCTATACCTTCAAATTGAGGTGTAAGCCCAAGAGAAGGCTCTTCATAAGATTTGTAATATAGGGGAATAGGATTCCTCGCAAAATCATACTCTATTTTCTGCACATAGAAAGTTGCATTAGTAAATTTTGCCAAATGATAACAATGATCCCAATGTAAGTGTGTCAATATTACTGTATCAATTTCTTCAGGTTTTACTCCTATTTTCTCCAGTTGTTCATAAACAGCGAAACCCTCTGGCTG
>JALTGJ010000006.1 GCA_027077185.1 Spirochaetales bacterium
CAGTTTCTCCTAAACTTTTTCAAACAGATAAGGGCTATTTTATTCTTTTTGTAACCCAGGCTGTTTCCTCTTCTGCCAATTCTTTTAATCAGGAAAGTTCCCTTGGAGTAACATATTCTGTTTCACCGGATGGGAAATCCTGGTCTGAATATAAACCTTTGATATCCACATCAGAACTTTCAAATGTTTATCTTCCTTATCTTGTTTCCTCTGGTGACATTGATCATGTTGTATTTCAGGCCTCACCGGTAAACAGCAGGTTTTACCAGCTCTATCATATTTCAAGTACTAATAATGGACGAAGCTGGTCTTCTCCTGAGTGGTTGACAGATCTTTCTGAAGCTAATAATAAATCCACAGATTTTGATAATCAGAGAGTTTTTTTAACGGAAAATAATAATAAAATTTATATATCCTGGGAACGTAAACTAGGTACAGGCCCAGCATCTGCATATTATGGGGAATTAAATTTAGACAGTGGAAATATAATCAATTTTGAAAAAATCCGGGGTTCGGGAATAAGTACCAATCCTGTTAATAATCCACAGCTTTATATACGAAAGGGACGCCCAATCGCTCTCTGGTATAATAGTATTGGGAAGGTTGTTCTAGCTTCAAAAGATAATAATGAGTGGTCGGGCATTAGTATCCCAGGGCAGTCAGCTTCAGGTTTAAGTAATTTTTGCAGATTTATTTCTCCTGAAAATGAAATGAATATAGTCTGGCAAAGTGATACCGGTGGGAAATCTGGTCTTACTATATTAAAACCGGATAAAACAGTCCCGGATATTACTTTAAGTCCTGTTAATTATAAATCTGCTGCTGTAAATCAGAACGTTTTTACTGTTAGATGGAATCTTCCGACTGATTCTTCCGGTATAGAAGGATTTAGTTATTCCTATGATCAGAATGAAAGGGGAACCCCTCCTGAAACAATAATGCTTCGCAGGAGAGATGCCAGGCAGGTTTCTGTGACAGTGGATGCAGATGGGGAATGGTATATTCATATCCGAGCAGTTGATTATGCGGGTAACTGGTCCCGTACTTCCAGTTCCAAATTTATTCGGGATACCACCCCTCCCGGAAAAGTTGTTTTTAAAGAGCTTCAAGTTGATGATATGGGTTTTCTTAAGAGTAATACGGGTATTCTTGAATGGGAGCCTCCTTCAGGGGAAGCCGCCTCAGGCTACAGCTATCGAATGCAGTACCTCTCAGATACTACATATAAAGGTAGTCTTTCCGACCTCAATGTTCTATCGCCTCCTGGCCGTATTATGAACAGAAGTACATTATTTCGCTATAATAATATGGATAATGGTTTCTGGTCTTTTTCAGTCAGTGCATTTGATACTGCCGGGAATATGGGAGAACCAGCAACAATTTTTCTTGGAATGAATAAATATATTCCTGTTACATATATTACCAGTTTATCTGCTGTAAAGGACGATCTTGGTACTATTACAATGAGTATTCTGGGTAGAGGTTTTTCTGTTGGCGGTAAAATATCTACTATCATTCTTGATCGTGACAGAAAGGAACCATATGACTATGTTTATGAACCGGATACAGGCTATTATAGGGTTATATCAGACAGGAAAATTACGAACCTTACAATAAGTGATATAGATGCCGGGAATTATTATATTGGTTTAATACATCCTTCAAGAGGTCTCTCCTTTAGCAGGAATACTCTTAAGTTTGAGTCAACTGGTACAGTAAAATTTGGTAATTTCAGTATACTGGATGACAATACAGATTCAAATTTTCTTTTAAGGAAAATACTGACACTATCTGTAAATAGAATATTTTTTGCAGTTGTCATGATTTTACTGGCAATTTTGTTTATTGTTGCAACTTTCCGGATTGTTGGAATCGTGAGGGAAGGCACTATTATAAAAATGGAAGTAAGTGCATTATTAAATAATAGCTTATTACCATCTGAGAAAAAAATAGAGAGGATAAGAAACATGCAAAAGCAGGGAATGGGTTTAAGAATTAAGTTTGCACTTCTGGTAACATTTCTTGTACTTCTGGTAGTGCTAATGGTCTCCTGGTCCTTAAGTGCTTTTACCATATCAACACAGCAGCGGAATCTTACAGATGGCCTTTCACAAACTACAAAGGTATTAATTAATAGTGTAAATACCTCTGCAGGAAAATATTTACAGGAAAATAATACTTTGGAATTAAAACGTTTACCGGCACAAATTTCTTCAATGAGTTCAGCCCGTTTTCTTACAATCTCCGGACCCGGTACAGGAACCGTAGACTCTAAAGGGAAGGAGTCGGATTCTGCACTGGAATACTTATGGGTAACAAATGATCCTGACATTAGAAATAAAGTCAATCTTAAGGGGCTTGGTTCAGAAGATGATATAGTAGCCAGTCTTCCTGGTGGGAAGAGGTTTATTGAAGGTTCCCTGGTTATGAAAGATGATTTAACTGAAACAATTACCAGGTTGGCAGAAAAAATTAATGCTGAAGGTCTGGCCTCTGTTGGAGTATTGTCTACAGAGCTTACACGGCTTCAGGGTATAGCTTCTGATCTTTCACGAAAGGCCAGGACAGAGGCTGATATTGAAGAAATTAGAAAGATGCAGGATGAAATAGTTATGATAAGTGGTGAGATTGATAAGAAACTTGCTGAAATATCTGATCATTTCGGTTCAGTCCCTTACTTTGATCCAGAAAAAATTCTTACCAATCCCACTGAATATACCTTTTTTAGTCCAATTGTATATCAGAAGCGTGGAAATAATGAAAAGTACTATCAGGGAACAGTTCGATTGCAAATATCTACAAAAGATATAATAAAGGAAATCTATACATCCAGGAATGCATTAATAAAGAGAACCGTCATAATTGCTCTTCTTGCAATTGGTCTGGGAATTATTGGTTCCCTTGTTCTTGCTTCAATTATTATTTTTCCTATAAATCATTTACTTAGAAAGGTTGAAGAGATAAGGGATTCTACAAATCATCTTGAGTTGAAGAATTTCAAGGTGGATATAAAAACTCATGACGAAATTTCATCTCTTGCAGGAGCTGTAAATCAAATGAGTAAGGGGCTGTATAAAGCGGCTTTGGCTAATCAGGAGTTAATAGTAGGTAAGGATGTTCAGAAGCAGTTTCTTCCTTTGGAAAAGGATATTAAAGGAGAGAAAACAGCTATAGCAAAATTGAATACAGATTTTATAGAAATTTTTGGTTACTATGAGGGAGCAAAAGGAGTTTCAGGAGATTATTTTGATTTTGATGAAATTGATAAAGACCGATTTGCTTTAATTAAATGCGATATTTCTGGAAAAGGTGTATCTGCTTCCTTAATTATGGCCGCAGTAGCAACTTTGTTTCATTCCTATTTAAATGAGTGGAAAAGAGGAAATGAAAAGCGTAAAATTGTTGCAGAAAGAAAAACGGTAAATATTAAACCTGATATACCAAAAATTGACCAACTAATATATTCAATAAATGAACTTGTAGAATCTATGGGATTTAAAGGAAGATTTGCAGCATTTATTATTGTTTATATTGATACAAGAACAGGTGAAACAATCTTTTGTAATGCAGGAGATAATCTAATTCATATCTATAAAAAAAGTAAGGGGCATATGGAAATAGAAACAATTCCGGAAGCCCCTGCGGCGGGTGTATTCCCAAATGATATGGTCGAGATGACAGCTGGTTTTCAGCTTGTATCATATCAGCTGGATCCGGGGGATATTATTTTTCTTTTTACTGACGGTATAGAAGAAGCACAGCGTCATTTTAGAAATGCAGAATTGAAAATAGTTGAATGTAAAGATCCATCACATGAAACAATAGAAAATTCAACTCATAAAGCAGGTCAGGATTTTGAGGAATTTGGTGTTCCAAGAATGCATGAAATTATCCAGGCTGTAATAAATAAAGACAAGTATAAACTTTTTAAATATCATAATGATAATACCGATGAAGTCTATAATTTTGATTTTACCAACTGTGAAGGGACTTTCTCTGAAGCGGTTATAGCACTACTGGCTATTGAGAGAATATACAGACTTTATAGTGATCCCAGTGCAGGTACAGGAGATAGAATATCTGTAGATAAAAACATTATAAAGTTTATGAAAGATCATTTTCTCGAATATGACCGTTATTTTAGTAAGCAGCTGGAAGATATTAAGGATTCTCAATATTCAGTTTTTACCCACTCAAAGGAAGATGAACAGTTTGATGACCTTACAATTCTTGCAATTAGAAGGAAATAACTGTTATGAAAGCTCCTTCTTTTTACTGTGAAAATTGCGGTAGAGAAGTAAATCCAAATTTAAATATCTGCCCTGGCTGTGGTGAGAAATTTATTTCAGTTCGCTGTCCTTCCTGTGGGTTTACGGGAGAGTCATATCTCTTTAACAAAAAATGTCCACAGTGTGGTTTTAGTGGCGCAGATTCCGATAATTTAAAAAAAGACGGGAATTTGTATAATAAGAATGTAAAGGAAACTGGAAAATATTTTCCTTCCTGGTTGTATAAAGTTCTTATTGGAATTTTGGTAGTTGTTATTTTAGGAATAATCAGGTTTTATTATTTACTTTAACTGCATTTCCCTTCTCTATTTCCTGGAGCTTAAACCACTGGGGCAGGTTTGAATTACACTCTGGGTTTACTATGTCTCTAATATCTCATCTATTTTGCCAATAAGGTAGAGAGGTATTTTTTGGATAGTTTTTCCTGGTTCAATTTTTAATAGTTTTGTTGAAGCAATAACTGCTGTATTCGGATTGTACTTAAGAATATACTGGGTCAGACTTTTTGCTTGTGTTCTGCTACCAGCTTTTACTTCTATAGGAACAATTTTTCCGTCACTGCTCTGATTAAGAAATTCAATTTCTGAATTACGTTCTTTCCAGGATACAACGGACAGATTGCAGCTTGTTAGTTCCTGCATAACATAATTTTCTGCAAAGTATCCTTTTGTAATTCCATAATTTTGGAGAATCAGTTCTGCTGGTGGTAATTGAAGCATAGCTCCTAAAATACCGATATCAAAAAGAAAACATTTAAATCTATTATCTGAAGTGAATGATTTTAATGGAATTTCTGATCTGTTGGCAATTCCTATTTTGTGTATCAGAGAAGCCTTACTCAGCCAGTGTATTGGTCCCTGGAGTGAGTTATATCCTTTTTTCCCTGGAATAACATTGGTAAATCTATATCTGGAAGTAGAAAGGTCTTTCGTTTTGGATAATTGGAGTGGGATATTTTCAAAGACAGAGACAATATGCATAGAATTATTATTTCCCGAATGCTTGGCAAAATCACTTTCATACATTGTAATCAAATCTGTTTGAATTTTTCTTATTTTAATAAAGGCTGGCTGGTCCATTATCTGATTCAAAGATAGAAACTCTGCAATGACTTCAGGCATTCCTCCTGTTACAAAATAATTGTATAATTTTTCAAGCAGCTTAGAGTGTGCTGTTAGAGATATTTCTTTATTTTTTATAGCAGAATAAAAAGCATTTTCAAGTAAAGGAGTGTCAAGAGCCCACAGGTATTCTTCAAATGAAAGAGGATA
>JALTGJ010000007.1 GCA_027077185.1 Spirochaetales bacterium
GATAAGATACAAGATAGCCAAGAAGAACTAATATTACTAAACTAAGACCAAGAAAAGTATGAAATATCTGGCCAAATAAGTACTCATCTTCTTTTTTTAAATCAGGTGGTATATTTTTGAGGTATAACCTGTTTTTTAAAAAATCAATTATTTTATTTTTCATTTTATAGATGGTAAGACTGATCGTACGAATACTAGTTGATCTCGATAGGACTGTCAAGTATCGGTAACCCTTGGGGTTATCTCCGCAAAGACTATGCATATTGGGGAAAGGAAGAGCCTTGATGGAAAAATTAAAAATTTCTACATTAATGTTTTGCCAAAACCATAATTAGCCGATATTATAATCAGGATGATGGATATAGTTTTTGACTGCAATTTATGTGAACTCGATGCCACTGATAAGGTTAATGCCATAAAAGAGCTGACTCAAAAGACTGAATCGCTAAAATCACTTTCCAGTCTAAAGCAGTTTCAGGCCAGTGTAATTAAAAGAGAAGAGGAAATGAGTACCGGCCTTGGTGAAGGTGTTGCTGTTGCCCATGGTTACTGTCAGGAAAGTAAAAAATTAATTGTGGCTCTTGGAATATCACATAAGGGCATTGAATATAATTCAATTGATAATAAACCGGTTCATATTCTTTTTTTGGTAGCAAATCCACCGGATTCTCAAAATGAATATCTTCATCTTTTATCTTCAATTGTAAGGTTGCTTAGGAAAGAAGCTTTTAGAGAAAAAATTTTAAATACAGCCACTCCTGTTCTTTTGAATTCGCAGCTGAAAAAATATATGAATATAATAAAATGATTCTATGATAAGAGATAATCATTATTTTCAGATTCTGGAAAAACTCTATAGGAGTTCTCCTGAGTTAACAGTATTAAAAAATGATAAAATTGTTGTCTTTAGTGATCTTCATATGGGGGATGGAAGATCCCTGGACGATTTTCATAGAAATTCAAAGCTGTTTTTAACAGCCTTAAATAATTTTTATCTGAAAAATAACTATATCCTTATATTAAATGGTGATGTTGAAGAATTACATCGATATAAGTTAAGCGGGATAAAGCGGCAATGGAAGGAAATATACGAAACATTCTGCAGATTTAAGGATACAAACCATTTGTACAAAATATACGGGAATCATGATTCTAAACTTTTTGGCTATAATGAAAGCGAACCTGGATGTCCAACTTTAAAATCGCTTATTTTAAATATAAATGATAAGAAACTGTTCATCTATCATGGTCATCAGGCATCATTTTATTATAATACCTTCGATGACTTAATGAGCCTGGCCTTAAAGTTTGTTGCAGTTCCTTTAAGGATAAAAAGTTACTCTGTAGCACATAATAATACAAAAAAATCACACATTGAAAAGATGGCTTATGATTTTTCCAGAAGCAGAAAAATTATTTCGCTTATCGGCCATACTCACCGACCACTTTTTGAATCCAGATCCAAACTTGATACACTTAAATACAGAATGGAGTTTCTTTTAAGAAAATATCAGAATACAATCCCGGAAAATAAGGCTGCTCTTGAAAAAGAAATAAAGCAGTGTAAAAAAGATATAGAAAGGCATGTCGGCAGAGGTAAGGAACATTCTATAAGCACTCTTTACAGTGAAGATATTATTGTCCCCTGTGTATTTAATTCCGGAAGTGTAATAGGAAAGAGGGGGATGACAGCTATTGAAATTGCAGATGGAGATATAAGTCTTGTCCACTGGTATTCTTCTGATATTGATAAAAAATATGTAAAAAAGG
>JALTGJ010000008.1 GCA_027077185.1 Spirochaetales bacterium
ACTTTTTTATTTCCGATTTATGAACAAGAAGTTTTCTAATACGATCGGGGTCGTGGTTAAAAAGGTTTCCAAACTTATAGGGAGATATGTGAAAACTTTGCAGAAGAAGCTCACCATTTTCTATTTTAGCGTAGGAATCGGTAAATGAAAACATAGCAGATCGCATGGATTTAACCTCTGTTCCCTGCAGAGCTATGCCGCATTCCATACTTTCGTCCACATAATAAAGAAACCTTGCTTTTTTATTTGTTGCAAGAATTTTTATATTTCCCTTATCATTTCCCATTCTTTTTTACCATAACCGGTCTGAACCCCAGGAAAGGTGTACACCATGCAGGATCCTGAGAAGCCCTTGTATAAATATTGATATCAGATTTTAAATTAGCCCAGCTTCCACCTCTAACAGACTTTTCCACTCCCTCATACAATGTATTGTTTAGTCCATACTGTCCATTTTCACTGTCAGTAGGAAAATACCAGTTATCATTCCATTCCCACAGGTTTCCCTTCATATCGTAAAGGCCTGCTTTTCCCTCCCGGGAAAAATCAGCTGGAAGAGCAGAATCTGATCCGGAGTTTTTGAATATATAATGTCCATTATCTTTATCATTTAAAATTGCTGCAGCTTCCCATTCTGCTTCCGAAGGAAGTTTAACACGATAAGTGGATAGTAAGTTTCCGGGTAATTTTGATTCGAGCCACTTACAGTATGCTGAAGCCGCATACCAGGATATATTTGCTATAGGTTCAGCCTGAGAAGCCATATCCTGAAATGCTAAATAGTTTTCGTTTACTAAATTATTATCTATAAGACTTTTTATATTTTCAAGTTTCCAGGAGGGATTCTCTTTTAAAAATAATGCGTAGTTACCCCGGGTAATTTCTCTATCAAGAATATAGAAGTCTCCAATTTTTTCAGTATGAGGGAAGGAACTTAGTGAAATATTATCCAGTAGTTTTTCAGCTGATTGAGGTTGTTCTGATCCGCTAAAATATGAACCTGATGAAATTCCAACAAAATTAAGGCCGTTAATATTAATTCTATTGCCGGTTATCTTTGGTTCTGACAGTAATTTGTCATTTTGATATTTGTTAACAAGATCTTTAAGTTCAGTATTTATATCTAAAAATCCAGACAGTGTATCGGTTGCGGATGTTGTATCATTCTTCGAATATGCTTTTATTATACTTAACATTAGACCTTTAGTATTATTCTCTTTATCAAAGAAATTAAATAAAACTTCCATATTTGATATTTGGGAATTATCTGTACCTGAATTACCTTGTTCAATAAGCCCGACTGCCCGAATGTAGTCTTCTGCCATTTCAGGACTTCCAAGATTAACTCTAAGTGCATATAAAAAATTGTATAGAGATGTATTGTTTTTTAAAGGGTTTCCATCTAAAAATTCATTTACTGTCCTGGAAATTAAATGAGGCATTTGATAATGGTCATAATAATCTTCAATTAAAGCATATGAACTTATCTCCTTAAACCTTTTGGAAAGGAATCCTTCCGGATTAGTAAGTTTAATATTTTTACTTATATTATATTTTTTGGGAAAGAACAGGGAGCCAAATATCCTTCCACTCAACTTGTCTGTAAACTGAACCTTTTCAAAATATTTTTTTTCCAGTCTAAACTGACGCTTTCCTTTTTCTGCAAAAAAGGTTACAGGACTTGTACCCCTGTAGACATTATCAACATAAACTGCAGCCCCGGAGGGTACGGTTTCCACACTTACCTTTTCACCGTTATTT
>JALTGJ010000009.1 GCA_027077185.1 Spirochaetales bacterium
TCATTAATAAGTCTTACATTTCTTTTTGTATCCGTTACAAGGAGTGAAAAAGGAAGGTTCGCAAGTATTGCTTCGTTGTATTTTAAAAGGTTATAAAAATCGATATTTAAGTGCTTAATACTATGTTCTTTAATAACCTGGGTATATGCAAGTTTTATAAGATTAATTTTATCAATGTTTTTAACATCTTCAGTAACAAGAATATTACCCTCTCTCATAATTGAAACCCTGTCGGCTATTTCATAAATATCATCTATTCGGTGGGTTATAAATAAAATAGCAGAACCCTTAGCTTTAAAACCCCGTAGAATGGGGATAACTTTCTGCAGTTGGTTGTTGGAAAGCTGTTCCAGGGTTTCATCAAGAATAAGAAGGTTTGGGCGATCCATTATATGTTTGCAGAAGTCTACCATTACACGGTCTGATAAATTCAGGTCACCGACAATTGAAAGAGGATCCAGGGAAATATCATGCTTCTTAAAAAATGCAGATATGACTCTGGCAGCTTTATTATGGTTGAACAATCCTAAAAGAAATGGAACTTTCCCAATTAATATGTTGTTTGCTATGGTGAACTGATTAAATAATGGATTGTTCTGGGTAACCATTTCAATTTTTTTTTGCTTTGCAAGTTGTGGAGAGTGATTTTTCAGTTCTACTCCATTATATTCTATAAAACCGGTTTTTGGTTCCTGAAAACCTGCGATAATTTTAGCCAGGGATGATTTTCCGGCACCATGTTCACCTACAAGGGCATGAATCTCGTGGGTATTCAAACTGAAGTTGGTATTGTGAAAAACAGATAAATTACCATACTTTAAAGAAAGATTTATTAGTTTTAGTAGTTCCTGATTTTTTCTGTTAGTCGTCGATTCCATATTTATCCATCTTATTATACAGAGTTCTTCGGCTGATTTTGAGAATCTCTGCTGCCTTAGTCTTATTATAGCTGCATTCTGTTAATATATTAATTATATGTTCTTTTTCACTATTTAATCTCTGCTTTTTTGAGATTATAGGCTTGGTAGTCTCTTTTTGTAGATAATTAGGAAGGTCTGACATTTCAATACTGTTACCGGAACTTAATGTGTGTGAGTAGTTTACAACATTTTTTAATTCCCGAATATTACCGGGCCAGTGATAAGTAAGAAAGAAATCTTCAACTTCCTGGTCTATCTCTTTTTCTTCCTTTTCGATATGAAGAGCACTTTCTTTCAAAAATAATTTGGTTAAGAAGGGAATATCCTCTTTTCGATCCTTTAATGGAGGAACAGTTATCATTGCAGTATTTAACCGGAAGAAAAGATCTTTTCTGAATTTGCCTTTTTCATTCAGGATATTGATATCTTTGTTGGTAGCAGCTATAAATCTGACATCCACGATGATATTCTTCTTCCCTCCTAATCGCCTGACCTCATTGTTTTGAAGAGTTCTAAGAATTTTAGCCTGGATTGATAAAGGCATGTCGCCGATCTCATCAAGAAAAAGTGTACTTTTGTCAGCCCGTTCGAAAATACCTTTAAAATCGCTGTCAGCTCCGGTAAATGCTCCCTTGTTATGTCCAAACAATTCATCATCCAGGAGAGATTCTGAGAAAGCGGCACAGTTTACTTTAAATAATTCCCGGTTTCCTCTTTTTGAATTTGAATGAATGAACTCTGCTATAAGCTCCTTGCCAGTTCCGCTTTCTCCTTCAATAAAAATTGGATAGTTTGTGTCTGCAAATTTTTTCAATTTATCCAGGATCAGCTGCATA
>JALTGJ010000010.1 GCA_027077185.1 Spirochaetales bacterium
GAAGTCAATATTTATGATATTCCAATTGCTCAAATTACAGAGCAGTATCTGTCATACATAAAATTGGCAAAAAAGTCTAACCTGGATGATCTGACTGATTTTTTTTTAATGGCTGCAACTCTATTACTAATAAAATCTAAAATGCTTCTCCCCATCGAAGTAAATTTTGATGATGAAATGGACGATCCCAGACAGGAACTGGTTGACCGTCTAATTGAATACCAAAAGTATAAAAAATTCTCTGAACTAATGGCAGTTAAAGAAGAAGAAGCTGAATGGCATATTGAACGAAATAAAAAACAGGCAATCTTACCCTTTCCTGAAAATGATGATCTATGGGAAAAGATTGATGTATGGGATCTTCTAAGTACATTTTCCACAATTGTTTCGTCCTTAAGTACAGAAAGAATTATTGATTTATATGAAGAAGTATCAGTTAATGAAAAATTAAGTTTAATAAATGAACTTCTTGAAGACAGGGGAGAATTCTTTTTTACAGATTTAATAGTAAAGGATAATTCTACTTTGGATATTATATGTGCTTTTCTTGCTATTCTAGAGTCTGTTAAATCAAGAAACATTATTATATTACAGAATAAATTATTTGGAGATATCAAAATTAAAGCCAAGGGTAATAAAGGAGAATGAAACTGGAAAAAGAAGTTGCATTAATAGAAGCAGTATTGTTTTTGGAAAATGATCCGGTAGATATTAAATACCTGTCAAAAATTACTCATTTCTCTTCTGCTGTGGTCGAGGAATCTTTGGATCAATTAAAGGAAATATACTCAGCAGATAATCGGGGCCTTGAGATTACCAGTATTGGAGATGGACTGCAGTTAATACCAAAGCTGGAATTGTGGGAGTTTCTTAAAGATACCTATGGAAGAAAAAATGAAAATAAATTATCAAAAGCTGCATTGGAAACTCTTTCCATTATTGCTTATTCCCAACCGGTTACCCGGGGAGAGATAGAAAATATTAGAGGTGTTTCTCCTGATAGTATGATGAAACTGTTAATTAATAAAAATTTTATTAAAGATGTAGGTAAGAAAGACGTTCCGGGAAAGCCCGTACAATATGGAACAACTAAAGAATTTCTTAAAGCATTCAGGCTGTCAAGTATTGCAGATTTACCAAAGCTGGATGAAATTGAGCAGGATAGGTTTGAATTAAATGGATAAAGAAAAAAAGGATACTATGCGGTTACAGGTATTTATGGCAAAAAGCGGGATTGCCTCCCGCAGACGCTGTGAGGTATTAATTTCACAAGGAGATGTAACTGTCAACGGAAAAACAGTAATAGAAATGGGATACAAGGTAAGTCCTGATGATACGGTTATATATAAAGGAAGAAAACTTGGTATCTTAAAAAACAAAATATATCTTGCACTTAACAAGCCCTCGTTATATTTATGCAGTAACAGTGATCCTCAAAACAGAAACCTTGCTATTGATCTTATAAAATCAGATTTTCCCCAGCGAATGTACAATGTTGGAAGATTGGATTATTTGTCTACAGGTTTAATATTTTTTACCAATGATGGTGATTTTACAAAAATTGTTGCACATCCTTCCTCGGGTATAGAAAAAGATTATATAGTAGAAACAAAACAGGCTATTGATGAAACAATTCTTAAAGACTTTATAAAGGGTGTTACTATTGAAGGCGAAAAGTATAAATTACATGCTTATAAATATAAAACGAAATTTAAGGTAAAATTAACTCTCTTAGAGGGTAAAAACAGAGAAATCCGGCGTTTTTTTCAATCCCGAAATTTAAAAATACGTAAATTACATAGAGTTAAAATAGGAATAGTAGAGCTGGAAAATATCCCTTCAGGAAGTTATCGCTATCTTACAGAAAAAGAAGTGGCATGGTTCCTGAAAAAGGGTAAAAAGGAGAAAGGTCTCAAATGATTGTAGCACTCGATGGTCCTGCTGGTGTAGGGAAAAGTACAATTGCGAAAATAATAGCTGCTAAAGCTTCTCTTTTTTATGTTAATTCGGGAAATTTTTATCGGGGAATTACTTATCAGTCTATTAGGAAAGGATTAACAGTCAGTAACACAGAGGCAATTATTAAATTAGCAGAACAAATAAAATTTTCAATTCATGACAATAAACTTTTTATTAATAATGAAGATCTGGAAGATAAACTTCATTCTGATAGTGTTGATTCACTTGTTGCACAAATATCATCCATTGTTAAAGTTAGAAAAATCGTTAACGAGGCTATAAGAAACAGTACTGTATCTATGGATATCATTGTAGAAGGCAGAGATATAAGTACTGTTGTTTTTCCTCATGCAGACTTAAAGGTGTATCTGGATGCTTCTGTAGAAACCAGAGCAGAAAGAAGGTTCAAACAAGGGACAAGCTCTCTTTCTCTTAAAGAAATAGCCGCGAGTATTAAAGTAAGAGATTCAATTGATATATCAAAACCCGAAGGAAGTTTAAAAATTTCTGATGACGCACTTTATTTAGACACATCGGACTTGACCATAGACGAAGTTTGTGAGAAAGTGGTACAGAAATTATACAGTATGAAAGAATAAATTCCAGGAGAATTATCACTATTATGACAGAGAGCGAAACGGATATTACCAAAGATTCAGAAACTTCATTACAGGAAGAGTATCTTAACTCTTTCAATGACCTGGAAGAGGGTCAGCTTATAGATGGTACGGTAATTGAAATCAGTACTGAAAGCGTCTTTATTGATGTAGGTTACAAATCAGAAGGTAAAATACCTATAGATGAATTTGAAGTTAAACCTAAAATTGGCGATACAGTAAGTGTTGTTCTTGTTCATAAAGAGGGTAAAAGCGGTCAGGTTATTGTTTCTAAAGAAAAAGCTGATGCCAAAGTATTCTGGAAAGACATTAAAATTGCATTTCAGGAAAAAACTCCAGTCAGTGGAAAGTTCATACGTTCAAATAAGGGTGGATTTGAAGTAGATTTAGGACATGATATCATTGGATTCTGTCCTCTTTCCAAAACAGATATTGTAAGAGTCGAAAATCCTGAAGACTATATTGGTAAAGAATCAAAATTTATCTTTGAAAGACTGTACAGTGATAACAAATTAAAAATAGTTGTTTCACGTCGAAATTATCTGGAAAGAGAAATTGCCGAAAAGAAAGCCAAATTTTTTGCAGAAACTGAACTTGATTCAGTCGTAACAGGAAAGGTCAAAAGCTTTACATCCTTTGGCGCTTTTATTGATCTTGGTGGCTTTGATGGATTACTGCATATAAATGATATGAGCTGGGGTCATGTTACAAGACCAAAAGATTATGTAAAAAAAGATCAGAATATTGAACTAAAGGTTATTAAACTTGATCCTGAAAACCAGAAGATAAATCTTTCATTAAAGCACTTTTCTCCGGATCCATGGTCTGTTTTTGAAGAGAAATATGCTGTTGATGATGTTGTTAAGGGGAAAGTTACAAAATTATCTAATTTTGGTGCTTTTATAGAAATAGAAGAAGGTATAGAAGGTTTGGTTCATATTTCAGAACTGTCCTGGGTCAAAAGAGTTAAGCATCCCTCTGAAGTTCTGGCCATAGGTGACGAAGTAGAAACCAAAATTCTTGGTTATGATCTTGAGAGCGGTCGTGTTTCTCTGGGACTTAAACAGGTTTTGGATAACCCCTGGGATAATATCGAAGAAACTTTTCCAGTAGGACACAGATTAAAATCAAAAATTGTAAAATTAACAAATGCCGGAGCTTTTGTAGAGTTGACTGAAGGCATTGACGGCTTCCTTCATGTGGATGACCTCTCATGGACAAAAAGAATAAAAAATCCCGGTTCAATGCTGAAAGTGGGAGATGAAATTGAAGTATCTATCTTAAGTCTGGATAAGACGGCTCACAGGATAAGGCTGGGGTATAAACAGTTAACAGATGATCCCTGGAATTATCTTCGTAAAAATTTCCCTAAGAATAGTCCCATTGATGGAGAAATAACAAATATTACGGATTTTGGAGTATTTGTTAAAGTTATTGGCGACATTGAAGGATTAGTTAGTAAATATAATCTTGTGGAACCCGGAGCAGATGATTCGAGAGATGAGGATTATCTTTCAAGATTTAAAGTTGGTCAAAAGGTTAAAGCACTTATTACCGAGCTTAATCCTAAAACCCAGCGTTTGTCCTTATCAATAAAAGACTATGAAAAGAGTATACAAAGAAAAGAAATATCAAAGTATATACATGATGAGGAAGATGAATCGACTGCAACCTTTGGGGATTTCCTGAAAGGAATGGATTCCGATTCTCAAAACTAAATTATGCTGACATCGAACATCGATGGAAAAAGGCTTGCAACTCTTATTGAAATTAATAATTTAATTAATTTTGATTATCAGGATGCACATTCTCTATTGTCCAGAATCCTTGAATCTGCCACTCGTCTTACATTTGGAGAGGCATCTTCGCTTCTTCTGGTAAATAATGAAAATAATAAGTTGTATTTTGAAATTTCAATTGGCAGTAAAAAACAGGAATTAAAGAAATATTCTTTAAATATGGGAGAGGGAATTGCAGGCTGGGTGGCAAAGAACAGTACTTCTCTAATTGTTAATGATGTTGATACTGATCCCCGTTATTTTGCAGAAATAGGTGATAAGATTGGTTTTAATACTAAATCCATATTGGCAGTTCCCATGCTCATTAAAGAAAAATGTGTTGGTGTTATAGAGATTATAAATAGAAGTGACGGTGGCTATTTTACAAATGAAGATTTGCAATGGCTTGAAATGTTCGCATCACAATCTGCAATTGCTATAAAAAATTCCAAAGAATATGAACGTGTAAAAAAAGAAGTTAATTTACTCCAGGAAAGGGTTGGTAAGAGCAGTGAAACATATCACACTCTTATAGGTTCCAGTAAAATAATTCAGGATAAACTTGCTATCGCACATAAAATAGCTGTTACAGAGTCTTCTGTTCTTATTACAGGAGAGAGCGGTGTCGGAAAGGAATTATTTGCAGAACAAATACATCTAAACAGCACCAGAAGCAGTTTACCTTTTATTCGGGTAAATTGCGCTTCTCTTCCTGAAAACCTGATCGAAAATGAACTTTTTGGACATGTTAAAGGAGCATTTACAGATGCTGTAAAAGAAACCCGGGGACGTTTTGAAATTGCTGACGGAGGTACTATCTTTCTTGACGAAATAGGGGAGATCCCTTTAAATTTACAATCCAAACTTTTAAGGGTTCTGCAGCATAAGGTTTTTGAGAAGCTTGGGTCAAGTAATTCAATTAACGTTGATGTTCGAATAGTTGCTGCAACCAATATTAATATGGAAGACGCTCTTAAAAATGGACGTTTTAGAAAAGATCTTTACTATAGATTAAATGTTCTTCCTTTTTTTATACCTCCTTTACGGGATCATAAAGAGGATATACCTGAACTTGCTAATTTTTTTCTGGATAGAATTAAGTCAAAAACAAATAAACATTTATTGAAGTTTACAGATGAGGCAATGGGTGCTTT
>JALTGJ010000011.1:0-186 GCA_027077185.1 Spirochaetales bacterium
AGGGATCAAGAATAAAGAGATTTTCCATTCCAAGTTTAATTATAGATTTAAATATTTCATTTAAACGTTCTGTTTCTTCCGATTGACCTCCCGAAAGGGCTGTTATCTTTTCCAGAGTTTTTTTAAAATTTTCTTCAGGTTCTATAAACTCAAGTATTTTTACTGCAGATTCAGATTCCAGAAGAG
>JALTGJ010000011.1:196-1753 GCA_027077185.1 Spirochaetales bacterium
AATAACTGCCAGAAAGTTATTAAAAATACCTCTGTGAGCAATTTTAAATGTAATATTATTTATTCCCATGGACTTAAATGATTTGTACATTACCTGAAGTATCTCAAAATCCGCAGAAGCATTATCCACCCCCACTATATCAAAATCACACTGTACAAATTCACGGTATCTTCCCCTCTGAGTATTCTCACCCCGCCACACTTTATCAATGTGATATCTTTTGAATGGTAAAGTAAGCTCATTTATATGAGCTGCCATAAATCTTGCAAAGGGCACTGTAAGATCAAATCTCATTGCAACGTCTCTTTTACCGTTATCCTTAAATGAATACAGCTGCTTATCCGTTTCTCCACCACCTTTGCCCAGAAGAACATCCCTGTATTCAAGAACAGGTGTATCAATTGGATTAAAACCAAAGCTTTCAAATGTTTTTTCCAGTAAGCGGATTGTTTTTTTTCTTTGAATTTCCTTTCCTGGAAGAAAATCTCTAAAACCTTTTAGCACCCTAGGTTCAATTAACACTTTAATACTCCTGCCTATTGATTTTTATATCGTACAATTTTATTATAGTAGACCGGATTAGAATAAAAATTCAAGCGAGAATAGATTTGCTTAAAAGATATGCAACCTCAGTTACCGGAAAAAGAGTAGCTATTGCGAGGATATACACAAAAGAGGAACACTGTATAGATAAGTCCTTAATGGATAGGGATGCAGTAAAGATTACCAAAAAGTTGTCTGATTTAGGGTATGATGCCTATATAGTCGGAGGGGCAGTAAGGGATCTTCTTCTTAATAAAAAACCAAAAGATTTTGATATTTCAACTAATGCCCTTCCCGGACGGATAAAAAAAATATTCTGGAATGCGAGAATTATTGGAAGACGTTTTCGTCTCGTTCACATGTATTACCCAAATAAAATTATTGAGGTTTCAACCTTCAGGTCACAATCAGAAGACAATGATAATAATGTATATGGACAGATCGAGGATGATGTTAAACGAAGAGATTTTTCTATAAATGCAATGTATTATGACCCTGAAAAGGAGTATATAATTGATTTTATTGATGCCTGGAAGGATATCCATCATAAAAAAATAAGATCCCTTATTCCTCTTTCGAAAACATTTATAGAAGACCCTGTCAGAATGATTAGAGCTGTAAAATATGCCGGAACCACAGGTTTCTCTCTTCAATTTCAATTAAGCAGAAGTATAAAGAGGTTCAGTTCTGAACTTAAACGATGCCCGTCTTCAAGAATGACAGAAGAGGTTCTAAAAATTCTTGCTACCGGTTTCTCTTCATCTGTTTTTAAAATGCTGTTAAAATATAATTTGTTAAGGTACATGCTTCCCGAAATAAATTCATTGCTGGTTAGGAAGGGGCATAATAATCATACTGAAAAGTTTTTAAAGGACTTGTCTTTACTTGATGAGGATGTTCTTATGAAAAATGAGAATCGAAAGGGTAGGATGATTGCAGCTTTGGTGTCTTCTTTTATAACTTTTCCGGATGAGTACGAAAATACAAGCTTTCTTTTTAGGGACTTATTTAAAG
>JALTGJ010000012.1 GCA_027077185.1 Spirochaetales bacterium
AAAGAGTATAATTGAATCCCTCGATGAAGATTCAATAAGAAAAAGGGCAAATGAGGTAGACCAAAAAAAACTTGCTTCTGAACTAAAAGATAAGCTTGTCGAATTTTTTGCAGGATTTACGAGTGAAAAAGTAAATAAAATAAATGCATTGTATAATTTACTAATGATTTTTCTAAATTTAGTTGAATACGATTACTACTTTGCTTTAAAAAAGTTTGATTCCGGGCTTCCCGAAAGAGATTTTGTTTATAATCCGAAATTTGAACCAATAAAAGCTGAGTATATTCTGGATGATATTAAAGATTTTTTAGTTGTTCTTCCGGAAAATAACGATTTAAACTGGGAAGACTTGTTTAATGTTCTTAAAGCTTACAAGGGTACAGAAATTATAGACAGAGCTGGCTGGAAAAAAATTATTAAAGGGTTGGATGTTGTAAAGAAAGAAAGAATTTTTGTTTTAATGGTACAGCACATAGATAAGAATCCTCATTATAATTATAATTCTATTATTAATTCGGATCGGATTGTAGATGATTATTTAAATAAGATTAGGACACAGACTGAAATAATACTGCAGAAAATTTTAAAGGAAAAAAAATCTAAAAAAGTGGATGCTCTGTTAATGGAGATTTTTGGTACTACTGCTATATCAAGAATGAAAAATTATACAGAAAAAGCAAATATAATGTTTACAAAGAAAATGCTGGGTGGTTTTATTCATGTTGCTCCTGCAAATTATCTAAAAGCGTTTCTTCTTGATTTTTTTAAGAGAGATGTAAAGATACTAATGGATTTATTATTGATAAGGGGGAAATGGGCAACAATTATATCCAGTCAGCATCTATCCGATGCTTTTCATGCTGTGATGGATGTTTCTTCAAGACTTATTGTTTTTGATGAAGAACTTTCTGAAGAGGGTAGTAAGGGGATTGCATTTAAAAATATTACCTCAAAATCAGACAGGGATAAAAATAGTATTACAATTTTAAGAACCATGTTAAAAGAAACCAATGAGAATATTCTTGGGATGATTACTATTGCTTCACAAAATTTAATTATTATGGGCCGCAGTTTAAAAAGTGTTTTGGAAGATAAAGATAAGAAAGATCATGAAATGATTATAAACTGGAAGGAAATTGAGAATGCAACTGACATGGACTTAAAGGATGAAATTTCCAGAGTATACAAAAAAATATATTATTTTGTGCAGTTAATGCAGTTTTTTGTAAAAAAGAAATAATTATATTGCGAAGCAATATAATTATTTCTGTAGGGGCAGCCACCCAGGGTTTGCAAAGCAAATCCTGGGTGACTGAGGTTGCATAGTCGAGCAGGAAGCTTGCTTCCGACCAGACTGTCCCTACTGTTGTTCATATCAATAAATATATTGAACTCCAAACATCATCGAAATCCCGTCCATCGAATCAATCCCGGGGGTCCAGCTGGTTTTATCCCATGAGAATGTATCATCCCCATCTCCTGCGTTTAATGTTCCATAGCCTATAAGGTTAAAACCTTCAAATACATTCCAGCTAAATCCACTGGTTATTTGTGTGGATACATCTATGGGGCTTATAATTGAACGAAGAGATATGCTCATGGTTTGCCCCAGGTTTAAAACAATTTCCGGATAGATAAGCATTGCATAGGATCCTGCAGATCCGTCCCTTTCTTTCCAGTTCAGGTAGGGTGCAATAATAGATTCCAGTCTAAGGGACAGAGAATTATTATAGCCTGCTTCCAGCATCTGGAAAAATCCCATACTGATGTTAAAAGTATCTTTTGCAACAGATTCGATTATAGCACTGTTAAAAGCAGGAACTGCAAGAGATGAATTAATATACCAGTCCGGACCTATATTGCCCTGAAGGCTTATATAGGGTTTGTGCAGGGCAGATATAGCCAGTGTTTCAGTGTTTTCTGTATAGATGAGATCATAGGATATATCTTTTCCGTCAAAATAATAGCCTGTCTCTATTTTAATTCCACCGGCTTTTGTATATAAACGAAAACCAGTTCCGCTATTCTTAATATTCTCTATACCCGAAGCATTTATTTCCGGAGCTGTAATGAGACCTTCGATGAATGAAAACCGACCAAGAGGATAATTTACAGATGTAAGCCATGTTGTACTAGTGCGAATTTCTGATCCTGTCAGATTTACATAAGGGGAGGTGCTTCCAAATATTACATCACCGGAGTTAAATACAAAACCATCACCCCAGCCCAGGCTTGTTTTCCCCACTGTTAGCCTGAATGAGGGGAACTTTGTCTTTACATACGCTTTTTGAAGAACAAACCCCGGTATACCTGATGAGTCGGGGTATAAAATATCACCAGAGAGATTAGCACGTACATTTCTATTTCCTGTGGACTTTAAAGATACAGCTGTTTTTCCAGACAAGCCATATACCCAGTATGGAACAGATGAAAGATTTCTTGTTTTTAGAACTGTATTGTAAAGTTGCATATCAATGGAAATAATATTTTCTGCCATAAGATATGGTACTGCTGCTAAAAGCAGCAGTAGGGGAATAATTTTTTTTACCATGAAAGTTCTTCCAGAGAGAACACAGTATCATCAATAGGTATATTTATTTTGATATCTGAAATAAAGATGGTTGTTTCTGTATTTGTCTTCATTTTATCCACCATTTTCGTTGTAACAGCTATAGTTCTCCCGTCAATATTTTTGGTATCAAGAGTTTCCATTACTTTTAAGAGTCTGTTTGATTTTGTATAGTACTCTGCCTTCCAGACAAGGAATGTTTTTTTATCTATCCAGAGTTTTTCTTTTGGGTATGGAACTGTCCTTACCTTTGCAGTCAGTATTAATACGTAACAATCATTTCCATTTAGATTCTCCTCTCCCTCAAGCACTACATCGTACCGGGATATTCTGTCCTTGCCTCCAGTCATATCTTCATAGGAAATATCCGAACCCAGCATGGATTGACGGAGCATTGATCCCTGCATTCGAATTAATTCCTCTGCATCCGGATAGAACAGATATAGCTCATCTTTTGTTCGCAGTATTTTCTGTCCTTTTTCAGCTTTGCTTGTAAATTCAATTAGGGACTCATCCACTCCCCTTGCCCATGAATTGAAGGTGATTTCTTTTACTCCAAACCGGTCTTTTATTTTAAACTTTCCCATGGCTTCTGATGTTTTAAAAATTTGCATATTATCTGCATTTCTAATTATTTCTTCGGCAGTCATTGAAAAGATTGCTGCAGGTAAAAGAAATGTTAAAAGTAATACTATTATTTTATTTTTCATTTTACGTCTCCTTTTATCACACGTATCGAAGGGCTTCTACGGGTTGAATTTTTGCTGCCTTTCCGGATGGAATTAAAGTAGCCCCGGCGGCTATAATTACTGAATAAAAATATACAAAAATAGTTTTTGCTATACTTAATTTCGGGTAAATCATTCCCCCTATTTCAAAATCCAGCCCGGACATGGCATCAGAAAAATCAAGTCCGACTTTACCCATATATAAAGTAATTGCAATCCCTGCAATAACTCCCACTGCGGTTCCTATCATACTAATAAAGGTCCCCTCCAAAAAGAAAAGTCTGACTAGTTCTTTACCGTGCATCCCAAGTGCGCTTAAAGTTCCAATTTCCCGCATTCGTTCGAATATTACCATCATAGTTGTATTAATTATTACTGTACTTCCCAATAGGAAAAAGAACATTGCTATAAAATTGTATATCATATCTGCCATTTTCATTAATCCATAACTTGTACTCAAATTTTCCCATGATCGAACCTCAAATGTTTTTCCTGTTTTATCTAGTAGTTCCTTTTTTATTACCGAGGCTGCATTTTTGGAATCAACACCCTCCTTTACTTTTATCAGCACTTCCTGGACACCCCCATCCATTCTTAGAAAATACTGGGCTCTATCCAGAGGCATCCAATAGTATTTAGAGTTTAATGCAGCCACTGGAAATCCAAATAATCCAACAATTTTCAAAGTAATGGCATTCGTACTGCCAGCTGCTGTATTTGCAAGGACAGTGACTTTATCTCCAACTTTCAGCTTTAGATCTCTGGCAAGGATAGCTCCCATCATTATTTCATTTTTTCCAGGTTGGGGAAGTCTTCCTTCCTTTAATGAATCTTTAAGATTCTGAAAATCCGCTTCCATAGAAAAGTTAGCACCTACCCCCATTGCTCCAAAATTGGAACCTTTTATGTATAGATTAGACGGGAATGTAATTCTTGGTACAAAAACATCTACATCACTCATATTTTTAATAATTTTAGTAATAGAATTCCGGTTTACAGTTAAATGTATGGGATTATATCTTTCAAACTCATCATATTTTACATTTCTAATACGAACTTCACCTGTGTAATATGTTTTTAGATTAAAAGCCATATCACTTGTCATTCCACCTATTAATGAGAACAGAATAACAATGGCCATTGCTGCAACTCCAATAGCTGTAGCGGATAAAATTGATCTTCTTTTATTTCTTAAGATATTTTTTAATGCCGTACCGGCAAGTTTTGTTGTCATTGCATTCCTCCTTTACTGATGTCTCAGACACGATGGGATATCCATCTTTAATGCTCTTTTTGTTGGGAAATATGCTACAAGAGTAGAAATAAAGATTCCGGAAAAAAATACTTTTATCATTGTTTCAGGGTTCCAGACTCCTCTGAAAATAGCCTGTATTCTGTAACCTATATCCATATCCCTCAGAAGAAAGCTATAATCTATTCCCACATTGACTATAAATAAGTCTGCCAGTATTCCCAGAACTACACCGAAAACAGAGCCAATTATTCCAATCCCCGCTGCTTCAATCATAAAGGCTAATCTAATTTTTTTATCAGACATTCCCAGTGCTCTCATCATTCCCAGTTCCCGTATTCTTTCAAATATTGCCATAAGCATAGTGTTGGATATACCCACTGCAGCTATTAAAAATATAAGAAACATAATCATAGCTGTGCCTCCACGTTTTCCCTCTGCCATTGCCAGATAATCCACTGCCATAGCTTTCCAGCTCATGACTGTCAGATTATTTCCATTTAAAAGACTTTGAATCTGACTAACTTCCTGATCCACATTTGCAGATTCCGGTAATTTTATATTTATTTCTGTTGATGCTCCGTCCATGGATAAGTAGTCATCTGCTGTGTCTATGGGCATCATTATAAGGGATCTGTTTACATTAGGATTAGGGCAGTTAACAATTCCTACAATTTCAAGATCCATTGCTTCATAAAACCCACCATTACCTCTTGTAACAATAGTAATCCAATACCCGACTTCAGCACCAATATCCTCTGCAAACCATGATCCCAGAAGAACCGCATCTTCATTTGCTTTAAGAAATCGGCCTTCAAACAGGGTGTCTTCAAAGTGGAAAACATTATTATCATTTTCTGTATCTATTGCTGTTACAACAACTGGCATGTTACCGTTCTCACCAAAATCCTGACTATTTAGAATCATATTTCCGGAGAATACCGTC
>JALTGJ010000013.1 GCA_027077185.1 Spirochaetales bacterium
CAATTTAATTTGCTCAGATATTTTGTTTATTTTTTTAATTTCCAGCTGCATATCGGAAAAAACCCGTATACCATGATTAATATAGACAGCTTCCAAATCATAGCCTAAAGAAAAGCTTAGATCGTTAAGAATCCATAATAGAGCACTGGAATCAGGCCCACCGGAAAAAGCAACCAGGATTCTACTTCCCTCCGAGATTTCATATTTCCTAAGAAACAGGGTAATCTTCTCTTTAATAATTTCTTCTGTTATATTCATTCATTACTCTCTGAACATTACTGCTGAATAAAGCTTTAACTGCATGGCTGGCCCTTTCTATACCTGCTTTAAATTCCGACTGTTCGTTTATATCCGGTTTACCCAAAACATGGGAAACTATTGAAACACCTGTGTCAGGCCTGGATATACCAACATAAATCCTTATAAATTTATCAGATCCATAGTATTTTATAATTGAATTCAATCCATTATGGCCGGAAATGGATCCCTTTGTTTTAATCCTGCATTCACCAGGGGATAAATCCATATTATCACATATAATTACCATAGAAGTATCATTTGGAATATATTTAGAAGGAAGGTAATTAAGAACAAGGCCGGAATTATTCATATATGTAAGAGGTTTTATAAAAACCAGGGGCTCTCCGGAATGAAAGCCCCTTGCAATAAGGTAATTTTTAAATAAAGGTTTTCTGAATTTAAGTGTCAACCTTTCTGCCAGCTTATCAAGTACCATGAAACCGGCATTATGCCTGGTTTCATGATATTCATTTCCCGGGTTGCCAAGACCAATAAACAGCAAAAAATCTATTCCTCGGTTGTTTCAGCAGCTTCGTCAGCCACTTCTTCACCCTCTTCCATTTCCTCTTCTTCTTCAACCTCTTCTTCCTTAACAGTTGTAACACCTACTACAGATTGCTCCAGTGTATTAAGTATTTTAACTGTTTCAGAAACTTTCAGATCGCTTACATGAATTGCTTCACCAAGTTCTAAATTAGAAATATCTACTTCAATCTTCTCAGGAATATCTTTGGGAAGACATTCGATATCAATTTCATGTAAATGCTGTTCCAGCATTCCACCCTCTTTAACACCAACAGAAGTTCCAGTCAAGTATACAGGAATTCTGGTTTTTAGTGTCTTACCACGCTCAACTTCAAAAAAATCGATATGGGTTATCTTACCCATCATCATATTTTCCTGTGAATCTTTAACTAAAACTTCATACTCTTTGTCTTCAACAATTATAGTTATCAGGGTATTTTCAGAAATTGTATGAAACTTTGAATCAAATTCTTTTTCACCTACCGAAATATGAACTGGTTTGTTATGTCCATAAATAACAGCTGGTATTTTACCTTCTCGTCGTAAACGTCCTGCAGGACCTTTTTTAAACAATTTTCGTTCATATCCTGCCAGAGTTTTCTGCTCCATGAAATGCTCCTTAAAATTACAATAAATCAGATACTGGGGCGGTAGGATTCGAACCTACGATACCGGCACCAAAAACCGGTGGCTTAACCACTTGCCGACGCCCCAAAGCGTAAAATATAATTATTGCCTGAACCGGCTTTTTAACCAGCTAATCCTGAGATAAGTTTAACTGGCTCCGTGTATTATACTTTTTTTTAAATTAAAGTCTAGAGCCTTGTGCGATGTGACCCACTTTTAGGATCTGATGGCTATATTGCGCAGTGTATTATCTCTGGATTAGAGAAGAACTACTATTATAATCCTAAATGTGGGAC
>JALTGJ010000014.1:0-326 GCA_027077185.1 Spirochaetales bacterium
CATTATCTCTTCTTTGGAACGAATAAGAAGATCTTTATATTTCTTTTCAACCAACTTTTCCATTAAACATCCTTTTTAGTAAGCAAAGTCCTAATATAGCTTTTTGCACTGTGTCATATATTGAATTTATAAAACGCCTCTAAAAGGAAATTAATTTGCCTCAAAAACACATAAATGTCAACTCCTTGACAAAGATTTTCTATTAACATAAAATAATCCCACTAAACGGACTGTGGAGGCAATGTGGCTAAAGAGGAAGCGATAGAAGTTGAAGGAATAGTAAAAGAATCTCTTCCTAATACCATGTTTAAAGTAGAGCTTAAAAA
>JALTGJ010000014.1:336-5464 GCA_027077185.1 Spirochaetales bacterium
GTATTGTACCAGGCGATAAAGTCCGGGTAGCTCTTTCTCCATACGATCTTACCAGAGGCAGAATTATCTACAGAGAGAGATAATCTCTTTTTTATATAATAAACTTAATCCTATAATATAAGAGAGCTGCTTAGTATTTTCCAAAGCGGCTCCTTTTAAATTCATAGTAAAATAAAAAGCAGCTCTGATTATAATAAACTATTATCAGAGCTGACGACTTACATTTTAAGGCCGGAACTAAATCATCCGCCTTTTTCTTCCCTTCTATAGGGTTTTAACAGACCTGCGGGTACTGTTGCCTTCCTGGATACACTTATAAGAGCTAAAATAGTAATTAGATAAGGAATCATCAGGAAAATATGAAATGGAAGATCCACTCCAAGGGACTGAAGCCTTAACTGGAATGCATCAAGAAATCCAAAAATTAAACCTCCTGCAGCACCCATAAGGGGATTCCAGTTACCAAAAATTGTCATGGCTATGGCTATCCACCCTCTTCCTCCAATTACATCTATAAGAAACATATTTTGCTGTGCAAGAGTTAAAAAAGCTCCTGCAATACCAAACAAAGCTCCCCCGGCAGCAAGGCACAGGGTTCTGGTAAGATTTACATTAACACCTACTGTATCAGCAGCAAATGGATTTTGACCTATTGTCCGGATCCTTAAACCTGCCCTGGTGCGAAATAAAAATATTGAGATAATAGGTATTAGTGCCCAGGTAATATAGGTAAGACTATATTGAGAAAAAAAGCTGGGTCCTATTATTGGAATTTTAGAAAGTAAGGGAATTACCATTGGTGTAAAGGGGTCTATTACCGGAGGAACAGTAGGCGAGCCTACTACCAATCGATAGATAAACATAGCAAGACCACTGGCAAATAATGTTATGCCAAGACCGGAAACATGCTGACTCAATCCAAAGTAAACTGCCAATACTGCCATAAGAAGAGAAAGAACTATCCCACCTAAAGCTGCAACAAAAACTCCCAGCCATAGATTACCTGTGGCAAGAGTTGTTAAAAAACCTGCAGCAGCACCAAAAAGCATAGTACCCTCTATACCAAGGTTTAATACTCCTGCTCTCTCTGTTATAATTTCCCCAAGGGTGGCAAGTATAATTGGCGTAGACATTCTTAGTGTTGCAGCCAGAAGACCAGTTATAAAAGTAACTGAAAATATTTCACTCATCATGATTTTGTCCACCTTATTTTATACTCTGTAAGAAGAAGAAATATGAGCATTGTCATTAAAGAAACTCCTTCAATAATCCCGGTAATATATATGGGAATTCCAGCAACACGGCTCATAGTCTGAGCACCAACACTTATTATACTAAAAAAGAATGCTGCCAAAGCTACACCAACAGGATGAAGATTTCCAAGCATAGCAATTACAATACCTGTATAACCATAACCTGGAGATATATCCATCATTAGATGATGCTGTATCGCTCCAATCTCACCAACACCGGCCAATCCGGCAAGTCCACCGGAAATAATTGCTGTTTTAAGAATAACCATTCCTGTATTGATTCCACCAAATTTTGCAGCCTCAAGATTTATGCCCACTCCTCTGGACTGATACCCAAAAACCGTTTTACTGTTTATAAACCATATAACAAGTATTGCTACAAGTGAAATTATTATTCCAAAATGGAATCTTGATCTTGCAATTAGTATGGGATAAAAAGCTGAATCCATTATACTGGCGGACCTGGGCCAGGCAGAACCTGGCATCTGAAGAGGGCCAAATAGAAGTGCCCCCATAATATGCAGCATTACATAGTTTAACAGAAGAGTTGTTACAACATCATCCACTTTAAGTTTTGTTTTTAAAAATGCAGGAATTGTTGCCCATAAACCTCCGGCAAAGAAACCCATTATTATCATTAATGGAAGCACCATAAACGAAGGAAGCCATGTAAAATAGACACCGACCCATGTTGCAGCTATTGCTCCTGCAAATAACTGCCCCTCAGCACCAATATTCCAGAACCTTGCCCGAAAAGCAAATGCTACAGCGAGTCCTGTCAGTACCAGTGGACTTGCTTTTACAAAAGTTTCCAGTAAATTAAATTTGCTTCCCAAAGCCCCATGGAACAATGCACCATACGCCCTAAATACATTACCTCCGGCAATAATTATTGGAATAGCGGTAATCAACAGGGTTACCAAAACTGCTGCAACAGGAATTACAAGTATAACCCATGAAGGAAGAGGTTTACGTTTTACTATACTCATACTTATCATGATGTCACCCCGCTCATCCAGAGACCAATCGTGTCTCTGTCAGCTTCTTTTGAACTCATTTCACCCATTATTTTCCCTTCATACATAACAATAATACGATCACTTAATAAAAAAATTTCATCAAGATCATCTGAAATCAGGAGAACACCCGAACCGGCTGTTTTTTGATTAAGAATGGCCTGATGAACATATTCCATAGCACCCACATCCAAACCTCTGGTTGGCTGACAAGCTACGACCACCTTAGGATTACCAGCCAGCTCTCTGGCAAGTATAACTTTTTGTAGATTACCCCCGGAAAGGGTCTTTACAGGAACATCCATGCCATCAGTTTTAACACTGAAATTATCAATACAACTCTGTGAAAATGAGCGAATTTCATTCATATTTATAAGCCCGTTTTTTGAAATAGGCTCCTGTACATGACTCTCCAAAATCATATTTTCTTTTACAGAAAGATCCATAAATAAACCCGTGGCTATTCTGTCTTCAGGTATTCTTGCCATACCAGTTTTGATAATGGCTGAAGGACTTCCACCGGGAACAGATTTACCTGAAACCATAATTTCTCCCTGTTCCGGCTTAACCTGTCCAAAAAGCATTTCTGACAACTCAGTTTGTCCATTTCCAGAAACTCCCGCAACTCCAAGAACTTCTCCTTCCCTAAGTGTAAAACTAAGATCATTCACAGCAACTATCCCTCTGCTGTTTCTTGCCTTAAGATGTTTTGCTTCCAGTACAGGTTTCCCAATCTTAGCTTCCCCTTTTTCAAGTCGTTCTAATAACTCACGACCCACCATAAGACTGGCAAGTTCAGGAATTGTTGCTTCTGAAACCTTTCTCTCTGCTACTCTCTTACCAGACCGAAGGACTACAACTCTATCACAGATATCCATAACTTCCTGCAGATGGTGGGAAATAAATATTATTGAATGCCCTCTATCAACTAAAGTATGAAGAGTCTCAAATAACTCAATAGTCTCTGTCGGAGCAAGAACAGCAGTAGGCTCATCCATAATTAATATTTTTGCCCCTCTGTACAGAGCTTTCAATATTTCCAGCTTCTGCTGCTCCCCTATTGAAAGGGTCCATACAATAGCTTTTGGATCCAGATTAAGACCAAACTCCTGTTCAATTTTAAGAAGTTTTGCCGTTGCTTTCTTTTTATCCAGAAAGAAACTGCCTTCCATTCCTATCATAACATTCTCAAGTACAGTCTGAGTCTGAACCAGAGTAAAGTGCTGATGAATCATAGCAATCCCATGATTTATGGCATCCCTTGGAGAATTAAATGTTACTTCCTCTCCGTTTATCAGCAGTGTACCACCATCCAGATTGTAATAGCCGAACAAAACATTCATTAGAGTTGTTTTACCAGCTCCATTTTCACCTAATAGCCCAACAACTTCTTTTGGATACAGCTTTAGATCAACCTTATCATTTGCAATTACATCTACAAAACGTTTGGTAACAGCCCGCATTTCGATAACTGCTTGTTTTTCCAGAATCCTACCCTCCCTATTTCTCTATAAACTAAAAAACCGGTCCGGCTTTCTTAAAAAGAAAGACAGACCGGCTGCTAAATATAAAAATTAGTCAGATACTGTTGGTTCCTCAATTACAGGAACTACAAATGTTCCAGCAATTATCTGTTTCTGAACTTCCGCAACCTTTGCTTTGACATCTGCAGGAATCTTTGATTCAAGGCCATGATAGGGAGCAAGTCTTGAACCGCCTGCAGCCATCATAGACCAGTCTTTAAGATTTTTAGCTGTCCAGGTACCATTTTGAACTGCTTCTACACTCTTTTTTATTAAAGGATACATATCCCATACACAACTTGTCAGGACAGTGTCCGGAGCAAGTGAATTTTGATCTGTCATATTTCCAAATGCATAAATTCCAGCATCTTTTGCAGCTTCAAATACACCAAATCTTTCGGCAAACAGTAAATCTGCTCCGCCTTCTATCATTGCTACAGCAGCTTCTTTAGCCTTTGGAGGATCAAACCAGCTGCCAATCATTGCAACTTTAACTTTTACATCAGGATTAACAGAAAGCGCGCCTGCCTTGAAAGCACCTACAAGACGATTAACTTCAGGTATAGGAATTGCGGCAACAACACCTAATACGTTACTTTTTGTCATCATACCGGCAATAATTCCACTTAAATATGCAGGTTCGTGAATCCAGTTATCAAATACGCTGAAATTAGGAGCCTGAATATCAAACTCAGAACCAAAAGCATAGGCAATATTGGGATAATCTTTTGCAACAGCTCTGGCTGGTTCTTCACCTGCCATAAAACCATCACCAATTATCAGATTAAACCCACGTTCTGAATATTCTCTTACAACTTTAGCATAATCTGCAGCCTGTACATTTTCTGCAAACTCATAAGTAATACCCATTTCATCGGCAACTTTTAATGCTGCTACATGTATAGCACCATCCCAGGGTTCCTCAATGGATGTCTGAAAAATGGCAGCCAGTTTAAATGTACCATCAGCTTGTTCACCAGAACCTCCTGCAAATGCAAAAGAAGCTGCAAACAATACTATTAGTGCAACCAGTAAAAATTTCTTCATTTCTCTTCCTCCTAAAAAATTTTGTGAATTATTATTAACCGTAGGGGTGTATTGCAATACACCCCTACGGACGTCACCTATTTTATTCCCCGATATCCTCATTCCACAATTCCGGGTTATCCTTTATAAACTTATCCATAATATCCTTACATTCAGGACTGTCAATAATCTCCAGCTCAACACCCCGTTCACGAAGATAGCTTTCCGGACCCTGAAAAGTTTTATTTTCCCCTACAACTACCTTAGGAATTTTATACAGCAATGCTGCTCCACTGCACATATCACAGGG
>JALTGJ010000015.1 GCA_027077185.1 Spirochaetales bacterium
CTTAGTATTCCTGCGAAAGATAGTGCACAAATGATTAAAAATACAGTACCCATCATTCCTTGCATTCCCCCCCTATTTAACAGGGTGGAAACTTCCTTCATTATATTAGTATTATCAAAACCGGGAACCTGTAAAAGAGATACCCTAAATCCTTTAATTATACCTGTAAAAGTATTATTAAGCGTAAATCCCTGAAAAATCATTCCCAATGCTCCTGCTGTAACTGAAGAAAGCAACATATAGGGAATGGTAGGTTTTTTTCGGAAAGCTCCATAGAAAATGATCACAGGAGGAATGAGCAGAAACAGGTTCCAATGAAATAGTTTTTGAAGCTGTGCAAGAAGCATCTGTACTCTTTCTGGGCTGGTTATTGAAGTTACAGGAGTTGTTAAACCAGCAACAAGATAGACAATCAGAGCTACTAGTGCAGAAGGACCAGTTGTCCACAACATGTGTTTTATATGATCATACAAACCGGCACCTGCAGCAGTGGATGCAAGGATTGTCGTATCAGAAAAGGGAGAGAGCTTATCACCGAAGACTGCTCCTGAAATGACAGCTCCTGCAGTTGCTGGAAGAGAAACACCTAGTGCTCCGGCTATTCCCATTATTGCAACACCAATAGTACCTGCAGATCCGAAAGATGTTCCGGTAAAAGATGATACAACTGCAGTAACAATAAAGGCAGTAACAAGAAGAAACTTGGGATTAATTATCATAATCCCATAGTAAATCATCATGGGGATCGTTCCTGAAACTATCCATGAACCTATAACTGCTCCCACAGAAATCAGTATAAAAATTGATGTCAAAGATGAAGTTATCTTTTCACTTATCCCATCAAACATCTCATTCCATGAATATCCAATTTTTTTCGCAATTATAGCAGCAATAAAAGCTGAAATGATCAGCATTCCTTGGGTTGGGAGGCCAAGATACCCATATCCAAATCCCAGAAGTAAAAATACACCAATCAATGGGATTATAGATTCAATAAATGTCGGTTTTCTTTTCATTTTATATCCTTTTATATCTTTTATTTTTTTCGTGTTATTGTCATTGCACAGCCGTGTCCTTCACCATCTGCTACAGTTGTTGGGAAATCTATATCTACATCCTCAAAGGGAGCACATATACCATAATCACAGCGTCCCAGCATATCACGACAGAATATCTTGATTTCTGCAGGACCAACGCCAAGATCCTCCAATGCTAAAGTATGCGGGCATTGATGAAATACCTTAACTGCTTTCTCATCAGAAAATTCAGTAATTTCCTGTTTAAAAACAAACCACCCACCCTTTGATGTTTGCCCTAGGATAGCCTCTTTCGGACCAATTTTTTTTCCGGCATACTTCTTTTTGACCTGCTCTCCCTGATAAACACCAAAATCCCATGATCCTTCTCCAATAACCTTGTTTGCATCTACTTCAGGATACAACTCTTTAAGTTTTCTCCAGATGAAATAGACCTGTCTTGTCCGATCCTGATAGGCAGACATCATCGATTTGTAGTAATCTTCAGGAGACACTGAAGCCTCAAGTTCAAGACTGTCCACAAAATCCTTGATTTCTCTATTTTGTTCAGGCATATAATTTTCCCCCTATTGTTTTATTTTCAATATCAATAATGATATTATGACTAATCATATCAATAGTATTATCTAGGATAGCAGATCTGTCAAGTTTTTTATGAACTCCCTAATTTTGCCCCGCACAGTATAATGA
>JALTGJ010000016.1 GCA_027077185.1 Spirochaetales bacterium
GCTCTTCATAGGCATCGGAAAGGACCATTAGAACAGTTCTTGTAAGCCCTGCGGATGTCTCTATAACATAGGGCAGAAAACGTTCATGAGTCTGATCATCAAGATAAGTCAGATCCTTCCCGGAAGATTCAGCATGCCGGGATAAGTCAAAATCAGTTCTGGAATGGATACCTTCCAGCTCCTGCCATCCCATGGGAAACTCATATTCAATATCAAAGGCATCCTTTGCATAATGTGCAAGTTCATCACTTCCATGCTGATGGAACTTCAACTTGTTATTCCTTATTCCCAGCCTGTCATAATATTTAATTCTTGAATCCTTCCAATACTTAAACCATTCCTCATCATCCCCGGGTTTAACAAAAAACTGCATTTCCATCTGCTCAAATTCAACAGTCCGGAATATAAAGTTTTTTGTTGTTATTTCGTTTCTAAAAGCCTTACCAACCTGAGCAATACCAAAGGGTATTTTAACCCTGCTGGTTTGCACAACATTCTTAAAGTTGGCAAAAATACCCTGAGCAGTCTCCGGACGAAGGTAAACAATACTGCCGGAATCTGAAACAGGCCCTAAATGAGTGGAAAACATCATATTAAACTGCCTGGGCTCTGTTAAACTATCCTTTGCTCCGCAGTTAGGACAGGGAGCCGTAAGATCAATATGATCTGCTCTAAAACGTGCTTTACATTCCCTGCAGTCAACCATAGGATCTGTAAAACTGTCTACATGACCTGAGGCTTCCCAAACCTTGGGATGCATCATAATTGATGCATCCAGGCCTACTATATTATCCTGGAGCTGAGTCATCTCTTTCCACCAGAAATCTCTAATATTATTCTTAAGAAGAACGCCCAGGGGCCCATAATCCCAGGCTCCTGCCATTCCTCCATATATTTCACTGGACTGATAGACTATGCCTCTTCGTTTACATAGAGAGACAAGTTTTTCCATAGTAACTTCTTTTGTTTTTGCTTCTTTTTTACCGGCCATTGTTTTCCTCATTTTTTATTGCATTTTCCAGCAGATCAATTACAGTATCAATTCTATCCAAAGCTTTTTTTGAACCAAGCAGCCTTAAAGATTCAAAAATAGGAGGAGAAACCTTACTACCGGAGATTGCAACCCGGAGGGGCATAAGAAAAGATCCCAGTTTAACTTCCAATTCTTCAGACTTTTGTCTAAACAATTGCTCATTTTCTTCATCAGATCTGGTTTCAAAATTTTCGACAAGTGAGTGTACACCCTTAAGAACAATTAATGTTCCTGCATAATCCATTTTTTTTGGAATAAGATCCTGTAAGGTGTAAGATTCAATATCTCTGAATAAAAATTTTGAAAGATCGGAAATATCACTGATAAAATGAAGCCGCTCTGTCATAAACCCCATCATATTTTTAATAATAGTCATTTCTTCTTCAGAAACATCTTCAGAGACAATTCCATCTTTTTTAAGATAGGGTAAAACAGCCTCAATAATTTCCTCTTTAGGTTTCTTTCTGATATACTGACCGTTAAACCATTCAAGTTTTTTATAATCAAAAACTCCAGGGGCTTTATTTATTTTTTCCAGAGAAAACAGTTTTTCAAGCTCTGCCTTCGTAAAAAATTCCCGGCTGTCGTCATATGCCCATCCAACCATAGTAACATAGTTTATGATAGCTTCGGGTAAATATCCCCTTTTTCGAAAGTCCACAACACTTGTTGAACCATGGCGTTTAGAAAG
>JALTGJ010000017.1 GCA_027077185.1 Spirochaetales bacterium
GTCATTTAAACCTAAATTAAGTACAGTATCCATCATCCCGGGCATTGAAACAGCTGCACCAGACCGTACAGAAACAAGCAGAGGATCTTTATTATCCCCAAGTTTTTTACCCATCAGCTTCTCTAGTTTTTTTAAATTTGTCTGAAGCTGCGCCTCGAGTTCTGCAGGATATTTTTTATTATTATCATAAAATTCCTTACAAACTTCTGTAGAAATAGTAAAACCAGGAGGTACTGGTACCCCAAGATTAGTCATTTCTGCGAGATTGGATCCTTTTCCCCCAAGAAGCTCCTTTTTAGATGCACTTCCCTCAGCTTTTCCACCACCAAAAAAATAGACTAGTTTTTGTTTAGCCATAAAATTTTATTCCTCCACTATTTTCGTGTTTTTTTGATTATCTTCTTTACTTATAATGTTTTATAATTATATTTGCCGGATTAGAATATAAAAAAAAAGCCCATATGTCAAGGTTAGACCGACATATAGGCAAATCTATATAAACGCTGTTAAGCGGTGTACGCCTTTAAATGCTGGCTTCTTGATGGATGCTGAAGCCTCTTAATTGCTTTTTTCTCAATCTGTCTTATTCTCTCTTTAGTAAGATTATATTTATCACCTATATCTTTTAATGAGAGGGGCATGTAGCCATTAAGACCATATCGGTACTGAATTATCTTTGATTCCTTTTCACTAAGAGTAGCCAGTATGGAATTTATATCAGCTTTAAGTGAATTTTCTATAGCAACATCATCCGGAGTCTTATATTCTTCATCCTCAATAAAGTCTGCAAGCTGACTTGTACCTCTTTCTGCATAAACAGGAGTTTCAAGTGAAATAAGATCCCGGGATATATTCATTAGATCAACAACGTGTTCATCTGTCATATTTGTAGCCTGGGCTATCTCTCTTATATCAGCATCCTCACCTTTTTCACCCTGTAAGGCTTTGCTGGCCTTTTGTATCTGAACAAGTTCGTTTGCTCTGTTCAAAGGAAGCCGGATCATTCTTGATTTTTCACAAATTGCTTTTAAAATAGCCTGTCGTATCCACCATACGGCATAAGAGATAAAATGATACCCCTTATCAACATCATAGCGCTCAATGGCATTCATTAAACCAATATTACCCTCGTTAATTAAATCAGAAAGAGGTAAACCCTGTTTCTGGTATTTTTTTGCCACATTCACAACAAAACGAAGATTGGCTTTTATCAATTTCTCGATTGCCACAGGATCACCATTAGCGGCATCTCTGGCATATTTATTTTCTTCCTCACGGGTCAAAAGATCAATTTTATTTATTTCTTTCAAATATATAGACAATATATTTTCATCATCGTAGGGAGATTTTTCTGTATAAATCATTTTTTTTGCTGTCATTAGTTCCTCCTGTATAAAAACCAGATGCCTATAATAAGCAATAACCGTGCCAACAAACCACCTGGCAATCTAATTTGTTACATAACAAGTACTTAACTAAAATAAGTATAGCTATATAGTATTTAAAACAATTTAACAGCCTATTTATGTGTCATAATAACACATATAGTTTTTTTACATTGGATATAGGGACATATTTACCCTGCAAATAATAGTAAAGAGAAGAATCAGCAGTACAAAGGCTTTATTTTCCGGTTTTAAAAGGGATAATATGACTCGAAGTATCATTTACAGAGTCAGATAAATTTATTTTTATATCTGTGTAGGGAAAATCTATTTCAATA
>JALTGJ010000018.1 GCA_027077185.1 Spirochaetales bacterium
TTTGGATCGCTTGAAAATATTATTAATGCCGGGGAGTCACAAGTTGCTCAAAAAGCCGGTCTGTCTGAGGAAGCAGCAGAGAAGGTGATTGAATATTTAAAAAAGAGTAGAGAATAAACTGATTGAGGCTTTTATTGAAAAAAACTGAAAAAACTTCACAAAAAATTTGACAAAAGCATGTGAGAGAGATACATTATTAATAGAGGTAAATGTACAGAAATATATAACCTTTAGTTAGGAGGTAGCAGATGCCACCTTATGTTGACCGCCGGGTTAACCGGCCAGTAAAGTAAAATAGCTGGGGACTGTCCCCGAAAAATAAGTGAGATCTGGAGTCTTGGGTAGAACCTCAATTTCCAGTTTCCCTAAAAGCCGGTAACAACGCCGGCTTTTTTTTATTTTTATACTTTAAAAAAAGCTGCTTCCTTTACAGAAAGCAGCTTCAAAATTTTTTTCCATCTAATTATTTATGTATATGCTTCTTCATCATGAATGGAACTGTCCAGCCCCATTTCTTCTTCTTCTTTTGTAACTCTTACATGGGTTATTTTGTTGATAAGCCATAGCATGATATATGTAAAAGCAAAAGCATAGATAGCAGCTAGAACAGATATAAATACCTGTTTAAAGAAAAACGTTGTACCGCCGAAGATGAGTCCGTTTGCACCGGCATCATTTAATGCTTTACTTGCAAAAATACCCAGTAGTATTGTTCCTGTAAATCCACCAACACCGTGTACACCCCAAACATCAAGAGCATCATCCCATCCTCTTTTATTTTTCCATTCTACAGCAGCATAACTTACCATGGAAGCAACTATTCCAATTACAGCTGCTGCCCAGACAGGAACGAATCCTGCTGCAGGAGTTATTGTTGCCAGACCTGCAACTGCTCCGGTCATTAGACCTACAAATTTTGGTTTACCGGTTTTTATTTTTTCTATAATCAGCCAGGTGACTGTTGCAAAAGAAGCGGCAATATCAGTATTTAAAAATGCAGTTACTGTTATATGATCAACACTCAGTTCACTTCCTGCATTAAAACCATACCATCCAAACCAAAGAAGACCTGTTCCAATTGCAACAAGAGGTATGTTATTTGGCTGAAGTCTGGCATCCTTCCTTTTCCCTACAAAAAATACTGATGCAAGGGCTGCAAAACCCGCTGTAATATGGACTACAATTCCACCTGCAAAGTCAAGGATTCCCCACTGCTGCAGTATACCTCCTCCCCATATCATATGAACAAAAGGGTAGTAAACAAATATTTGCCATAAAATAAGGAAAATTAAGTATGATTTAAAAGTTACTCTTCCTGTAAATGCACCCGTAATAAGTGCAGGTGTGATAATAGCAAACATCATCTGGTATGCAATAAAAACAAATTCAGGAATATGGCCGCCAGCAAATGGTGTTGTGGAGTTTATTCCCATAAAAAAAGCTTTATCCAAATTCCCTATAATTGCACCTGTTCCGCTAAAGCATAGTGAATAGCCTGCAATAAACCATAGAACAGTTGTAATCCCAAGAGAAACAAAACTCTGAATCATAATACCCAGAATATTCTTTCTGGTGGCCAGACCTCCGTAAAAAAAAGCCAGTGCCGGTGTCATTAGCATTACAAGGCTGGTAGCAAGTAACATGAATCCTGTTGAACCAGTGTCAAACATAAAACCTCCAATAATATAGTTGTATTAGTTTTAAAGCAGTATAATATTAAAA
>JALTGJ010000019.1 GCA_027077185.1 Spirochaetales bacterium
CCTTACATCAGGTGGTCTTGGAACAATGGGTTATGGTCTGCCAGCTGCATTAGGTGCCGCTGTTGGGAATCCTCATAAACAGGTTCTTATGTTTGCCGGAGACGGTGGGTTCCAGATGAATATGCAGGAGCTGGGAATAATTCGAAAATATGGATTAAAAGTAAAAATGATTATTCTTGATAATAATTATCTTGGAATGGTCAGACAGTGGCAGGAACTTTTATTTGAGAAGCGTTATTCCGGAACAGATATGGAATTTAATCCCGACTTTGTAAAACTTGCAGATGTGTTTAATATAAAAGCTGTATTTCTAAAGGATCCTGAAAAAGCTGATGCTGCAATAAGGGAACTTGCGGAAAGTGATGAGAGTATGCTTCTTCATATTGCTTCAGACCCTGATGAAAATGTTCTACCTATGGTTCCATCCGGTAAAGCTCTGAATGAAGTTTTAACAAAGTTGTAGAAAGGAGTAATATAATGGCTGAAGAAGAATATACAGATCATATTGTATCGGTACTGGTTAATAATAATCCCGGTGTTCTTTCAAAGGTTACAAGCCTTGTAACAAGAAGGGGGTTTAATATTGATGGTATTTCGGCAGGGCCAACCAGGCAGAATGATATGTTCAGGCTTACAATTGTTGTCAAAGGTGATGATAAAAGCATAGAGCAGATACAAAAACAGCTTTATAAGATAATAGATGTTGTCAAAGTTGTTCCTATAATTAAAAGTAAAATGGTGGGACGTGAAATTTGTCTGGTAAAGATTAAAGCTTCCGGCAGTGATCAGCATGAGATCCTGCAAATAATTAATGTTTTTAAGGCAAATGTTGTAGATGTTGGTAGTAATGGTTTAATTGCTGAAATTACAGGAGATTCTGATAAAATTGATTCTTTTCTGGCTCTTCTTGAGCCTCAGCAGGTAAGTGATGTTGCAAGAACAGGGATTGTAGCAATGAACAGATGGGATAGAACCTACAATTAGCATATACTTGAGCAGTTTTAAGGAGATCTAATAGTGAAAAGTAAAATAAAAGTATTCGACACAACTTTACGGGATGGGTCCCAAAGTGTAGGTGTTAACTTTACAGTTAATGATAAAATTAAAATAGCCAGGAATCTGGATGATTTTGGTGTTCACTATATTGAAGGGGGCTGGCCGGGTTCGAATCCAAAAGATGTTGCTTTTTTTGAGAAAATGAAGAGTGTTAAACTTAATAATGCCAGGTTAACAGCCTTTTCATCGACTAAACTAAAGAAAATAAAAATACAGGAAGATAAAAATTTAGCAAAGATAATTGATACAGATGTTCCTGCAGTTACAATTTTTGGAAAGAGCTGGGACCTTCATGTTAGAGAGGCCTTGAAAACCACTGAAGATGAAAATCTGGATATGATATATTCCACAATGGAATACCTGAAAAAATATTTTGATGAAGTAATATATGATGCAGAGCATTTTTTTGATGGTTACCGTGCTAATCCTGAATATGCGTTAAAAACTCTGGAGGCTGCAGAAACAGGGGGAGCTGACTGGCTTGTTCTTTGTGATACAAATGGCGGTTCAATGGTTGACTTTATTGAATCTTCCTTCAAGACAGTTCAGAGTCAATTTAGGAAACCTCTCGGAATACATGCACATAACGATTCAGAACTGGCTGTTGCTAACAGCCTTGCTGCAGTAACCTTTGGTGCAACCATGGTTCAGGGAACTATTAATGG
>JALTGJ010000020.1:0-1317 GCA_027077185.1 Spirochaetales bacterium
AGGTTATTGCTGTTTCCCATGCTCTTGCAGAAATTGATTCTTCTACCCTGGAGTTGTCAAAGGGAGGAGAGCAAATTCTTGAGGCTATGCAGCTTCTGAGTAATGTAACAGTTGAGGTTCAGGAAGGGTCTTCTAAAATGGCGGATGGAACCGGTTCGATTGTAAAATCAATGCAGTTATTAACCAGAGTATCTTCCGAAGCTCTTGGATCAATGGATGAGATATCATCAGGAACTGACGAAATCTCTTTTGCGTTAAATGAGTTGACCAATTTAACAGGTTCCCTGAATGATGCATCTGTATCTCTGGAAGGTGAGGTAAATAAATTCAAGATTGAGGATAATTGATGGATTGGGCTATACCCGAGTAATTTTGTAATATATTGTGAAATATTAGTCTATAATGTGAAAAAAAATACAATAAACTCTTTTCAAAATCTAATTAAGGTATTATACTATAAATATATTTTGATTGGAGGTTTATTTATGAAATATGATGTAGTAATTATTGGTGGGTCTGCGGCAGGTCTTATTGCTGCAAAGACTGCTATTCTTTCAAATCCGGAAAAAAGTGTTCTTATTGTAAGAAAAGAGGAGATTTCCCTTGTTCCCTGTGGTATCCCCTACATTTTTTCTACCCTCAAAACTCTGGATGAGGATATAATGGGAATTGATCCGCTAAAAAAACTTGGTGTAAATTTCTTAATTGAAGAAGTTGAAAAAATTGATGTGGAAAAGAAAAAGGTTTTAACTCAAAAAAATGAAGTAGGGTATGAAAAACTTATTATTGCAACTGGGTCTACTCCATTTATGCCCCCTATCGAGGGTGTGGATCAGAAGGGTGTTTATGTAATACCCAAAGATTATAATTATTTAAAAGGGATTCTTGAACCTATTTCGAAGGCAAAGAATGTTATTGTAATTGGTGCTGGTTTTATTGGTGTTGAAGTAAGTGATGAAATTAGGCGGCAGGGAAAGAATGTTACCCTTGTTGAAGCCATGGACAGGGTTCTTCCTCTGGCTTTTGATGAAGATATTTCTTCTATAGTTACAGAACAACTAATTTCGTCCGGACTTAGTATAAGGACAGGCAGTAAAGTTCAAAAAATAATTGGTGCAGATGGAAGTGTAAAAGCTGTTGAACTTGATAGTGGTGATATTCTGGATGCAGATGCTGTTATCCTTTCTATAGGTTATAAACCTAATACAAAGCTTGCATCGGATGCTGGCCTTTTTATGGGAAGATATAATTCTATATGGACTGATGAATATCAAAGGACGTCTGTTGATGATGTTTTTGCTGCCGGAGACTGTGCTG
>JALTGJ010000020.1:1327-1717 GCA_027077185.1 Spirochaetales bacterium
GCTGGCGTCTACTGCTACTTTCGATGCACGGGTTGCGGGTATGAACCTCTTTGGTATTCGTCTTGTTAAGCAGAATAAAGGTAATATTTCAATATTCTCTTCTGCTATAGACGGACTGGCTGTAGGGGCTGCAGGAATAACCGAAGCAACTGCCAAAAAAGAAGGTTTTTTAATTAAAGTAGGAAAATCTTCTGCAATTGACCGTCATCCCGGTGCTGTTCCGGATAAATCTCCTCAGACTGTTAAGCTGATTTTTTCTAAAAGTGGAGGCACACTGTTGGGAGCCCAGGTTGTTACAGGGAAATCTGCCGGTGAGCTAATTAATATTTTAGGTATGGCTATTCAACAGGGAATGAGTGCCATAGATTTAGTTACTATGCAATTTGGTAC
>JALTGJ010000021.1:0-5949 GCA_027077185.1 Spirochaetales bacterium
GTGTTACTGTGTTAAGGACCTCCTGTTTCTTTTCCCTGGGGATCATAGAGGATAATGACTTTAGCCAGATATTCCTTTCCTCCCTCCCTCTGTTTAGAAATTTTAATCCTTTGTCAGTTACAGTTATCTTTTTAACCCTGCGGTCATCGGGATCCTCTATTCTCGAAACAAATTCTCTGGAAACCAGACCTTCAAGCATTTGGCTGGTAGCAGCATTGGTTACCCCCAGTTTTTCTGCTATTCCGGAAACAGTGCCCGGTCCCTTGTACTTAAGGTGAAAGAGGGTATTCACCTGGGACATGGATAATCCTTCCTCTTTTATGGAGGAAATGAGTGTACTGAAATCTTTGCGGTTTTGAATAACAGCCCATTCATTTAGAGCTGTTATGAGATTTTTATCAATTTGCATTTTTAGAAACCTTGATAGTTAAGTTAACTTAAACATAAGGCATGCTTAACTAAAAGTCAAGATGGAGATATTTTTATAAAATATATGCTCTGCAAATAAAAGCTCTTAGAATGAGCTTTATTTAACAGAATGCTAGAAAAACGAGTTAGATGTTGATCCGTCAGCGTTTTGCTGCCACCCTCCATCAGAGCTGTTACTGCTATCCGAAGCATCTTCGTTATAGTCTAAAATCTGAGATTCGATAGAATCAATTTGATTGGAAAAAACCTCATCCTTGTTTATATCCTCAGAATCTATTCCATACTTTTCCGCTTCTAAAAGATAGTTTTCATATTTATCATATAGATCATAGTATTTTACCGTATCATTATTCTTTTTTGCAGAAAGCATGCCATTCATGTATTTTAGTACAGTTTTCTTAAATTCCCCATAAAAGGAATTCCCTTTTGTTGAATTGTATCTATAGAGATCGTCCAATGCCATGTCTTTCTCTCTCAATGCAAATTTTATTTTATCATTTATGGAAAGAAGTTTTTGCTGTTCTGCTTCAGGTACATTGGGATCCATAAGATAATTCATTCTTGTAAAACTGCTTTTAGCTTTATCAAAATTTCCTGCCTGCATATATGATTCAAATATGCTTTCTTCTGCGGCAAGTTGCGAAATGGAAGATGATTGTGTTTCTCCTGAAGTTTTTTCTGTATCTGTTTGGTCTGGAGCTTTTTCTTTCAGACTCTGAACTTCTACCCATAAATCCTGTATTTCCTTATCATCATCAATGTTGTATCCTAGATTTACAAGCTCATCCCATCTTGTTGTAACTGTATTCCACATGGAGTCAGCATCATCGTAGTATTTTTTCTGTAGAAAATTACGTAATGTTTTAAGATCTGAAAGAAGATATTTTCTTGTCTCTGTTATCTGTTTTTCTTCCGGGGTAATTTCTTTGTAGTTAAACTCAGTAAGAATATTTTTTAGGTTCTGTGCAGTACTGTATTCTCCCAACTCGACTGCAATAGGGATCATTCTTTTAATTTCTTCAAAATGTTTGGGAACAGTTTTGTTTGTATACCAACCGGGTATCTTTTTTAGAAAGAAGTCTAACCCGGTTTTAAGCTTTTCCAGCCTTTTCTGTTCCTCCGGATCTTCCAGGGAGATGGTTTTCTGTTTTGACCATACCAGGAAAAGATCTTCGCATGAAAGATCCTTATCGTTTTCTTTATATTTTGTCTTGAGTGCAGCAAGATTTGACAGGGTGTCGTCTATACTATCATTCATTTCAAATGAAAGCCAAAGTCTGGTACCCAGATCAGAAACGAAAGTTACAAGGCCAAGAGTATTCATTACTTTTTCACCGGTTACTTTTGTTTTATTTTCCAGCCAGAGAAGGGGATTCCCTCCTGCTTTAGCGACCATGGCAACACTTTCCGGTTTTTTTAGGTATTCTTTATAAATTTGTCTTCCCTTTTCCGCCTGAAGAGTCAGAAGCATAGCTTTACCTTTAGCTTCTCCTTTTGCCCAGCTTAAAAGCGATTGATCTACAGTTGAACTCCATGGATCGTCTCCAAAGCTCATGATAATAAGCCAGTTTTCAAGACCTCTGACAGGCTCGGAGCACTGAAGTGTCGATCTAACTTTGGCCCGTATTCTGGTTCTAAGAACAGAGTCAACGGCAATTTTAACCAAATCCTGCCAGCTTTGGGAAATTAGGGCATTAACAAGTTCAACACCTCTGGAAAAAGTGAATTCCATAAAATCTGCTGCAGGCTTGTAGACCTGAACTGTATCTTTAATAATAGAGCGGGTATAGTCGAACCGGGCTGTTTCCCTGTACAATTTCTGTTTTTCTTCTGCAGTTTTTATTTCATCCATTACTTTTAGGTATTCCTGCCATGTTTTATCATTGGGATTACTTGGGTCAGGGTTTTCTCTTTCAAGGTCTCCAAGTTTTACATTAAGCCCGTCTGCCCTCTTTTCCCACCAGTCAGCGGCCCTTCGAAGATCAGCCTTTGATTCATCAGAAAATGAAAATAAAGGCATTATAATTAATGATGTAAATATAAAATATAGTATAATTTTTTTCATTTTCCAGCCTCCGCTTTTAGATGAATGTCAAGATTTAAGCCTGAATCAGGTATATGGAGATCAGAGTAGCGGTCGGATAATATCTTTCCATTTTCAACGGTGCTTTCAATAAAATAAGATGAATTTTTAGGAAGATAAAAATGGTACTCACCATTTTCATTACTCGTGGTGCTGTCTATTAAAGCTGTTTCAAGATCTTTATCATTAACAACTCTGTAGGCTGTAACTGGTGCATTTGAGAGCTTTTCGCCATTATAGTAAACAACTCCCGAGATATCTGCAGGAATTTTATCAAAGTCAATAATTTCAAGATTATCAAAAGCAACTGTGCTGTCCCCGCCGGAGAAAAATGTAAAGATTCCCTCGTTTGCTTCTTTTTCATATGCCTCAATAACAAGATGATTGTTTACAGAAACTCGTACAAGTTTTCCGTAGAGTTCAACAGACAAGGAGTTTGGTCCTTTACTCTTAATGTAGCTGTCGTTATCTGAAATATCTTCAATTCCGTTGACTCTGGAAAAAAAGTTACTTTCTCCATCAATAAAGAACAGATCCAGATCTTCATTTCCAGTACTCCGAAACATTATTCCATACACACTTCCAGTATCTCCCTCTTTATATACTACATCAACTGTAATTTTACCATTTTTAAAACTAATACTTCCGGGAATAACTACTGCATCAGAACTTTCGGGGATCAGGAGTTCTCCATTTTCTATCTTTGCTAAGTTTTGTAGATCCCAATTATTATCGTTGTTGTCAAAAGTATCTGAAAGTATGACTGCTGAATCACTTTCCTTTACAGGCCAAAATAAAAATACTGCAAAAAGTACCAGGATAATAATAAATATACCCAGGCAACCGGTTCTCTTTTTCATATACACTACCTTGTTATGTTTTTAAGATAAATAATGTTCAGAACTATACATCATAGCTTATTTTTTTTCCAGATAAATATAAGTTAAATATAAGTTATGTTCTATGGGACCTATAGGAGAAAATATATATTTATGCTATTGTAATTTGTGAATATACAATATATGGAGGTCTTGTTTTGGGATATAGTAAAAGGGGCAGGGGAGTTATAAAGCTGTTTTTTCTTCTTTCTGCCCTGGCAGGATTGTTTGTACTTACCTTTCCTCTGATAGAGAAAAGGATGCCGGATTTAGCAGAGAAAGTAAATTCTTTTAGAGGATACTACACAGGAGCCCTTTTTGCCAATCCTAAAAATCCAGGTGATAAAGATTATTTTACCGAAGAATTTCGTGGGTTCAAAGATGTTATGAAGAATCAGAACCTGTATCATTTAATTCCGGCAGCTGATGTTAAACTGATTTTTTATGGATACTTTAATTCTTCTGATTCTATTCTTCAGCTTAATTTATACAGGGCAGATAACATAAAAACAGTCATTGCTACAAATCTTGATATCCCCTATGAAAAAGGAAGACAGGCAGGAGCAGTATCATTAAAGGGAGAGGATATTCCGGATCATGCAAACTGGTTTAGTTTCAAGTGCAGAAAAGGAGTTGAGTATGTCTTAAAGGTTCTTCCTGAAAATGCTGCAGATATAGGAAATAAGTTTATTGTACGTACAGAGCCTGGGGAAGGCTGGATTTCTATTCCGGGATTATGGATTATTTTTGAAGTGATTCTTGTAGTTCTCCTTGGTGCTTACTATATTTATAAATTTCTTTCGTATGCAGGAAAAAGAAAATAAGTAAGGGGTATTATTTCAGGTTATACTTTTTTGCCTTCAAGCTCAATATTCAGTACTATCCCCGAGAGGGAAAGCTGATGCTCAAGATCTTTTATACAGTATTCCAAATCTAATTCAGAAGTTCCTTCACAGCGAATGGTAAGCTGGGGAAGGGTATTTGAACCTCGTACTATCCAGAATCCGTTTTTACAGGAGGCTCGTATTCCGTCTATGGCAAGAAACTGCCTTCCTGTGGAGTTTAGTCGTTCTGCTATTTCCGAAAGAGCTTTCTCACGTTCAGATTTGCTTATTTCGATCCGTATTTCACCGGTATCATGGTAAACGGGAAAAGTTTTTCGAATTTCTGTCAAATTTTTATCCGCCTGGGAAAGTATAGTGATAAGTTTTAAGGCTGCAAAAAGAGCATCATCGTAACCGTTGTTTTCCCCGAAGTATATGTGCCCGCTGGTTTCTCCTGCAAGCTGAATGTTCTGTTCCAGCATTTTTGCTTTCTGGTTAGTATGGCCAACCTTCCACATAAGAGGCTTTCCACCAAAATCGGTAATCGCATCCTGAAACATTTGACTTGCCTTTACTTCCGTCATTACTGTTTCCCCGGGATTTTCCTTTAAATAAGTTCCTGCATAGATAGTAAGAAGCTGGTCCCCCTGGAGCAGGTATCCTTCGCTGTCAATAACTCCTATACGATCGCCATCTCCATCGAAAGCAATACCGAAATCAGCTTTTGTATCTTTCACAGCCTTCTGAAGCATACGGACATTTGATTCTACACTAGGATCCGGGTGATGATTGGGGAAATTCCCGTCTACTTCACCACAAATTACCCTGTGTTTGCCAGGAAGACTGTTTATAAGAAAGGGCAGGGTTGCACCGGCAGCTCCGTTTCCCGGATCCCAGACAATGGAAAAGCTTTTTAGTGACGGTGCTATGAATCCTGAGAGGTATTTGATGTAGGATGGAATAATATTCTCTTTTCTGCTGTTCCCGTGCCCCTTTATAAATGATGCGCTTCTGCTTATATCAGCCAGTTTCTTTAGATCATCAGCAAAAAAGGGTCCATCTTCTGTAATAAACTTAAAACCATTGTATTCCGGGGGATTGTGGCTTGCTGTGACTATTAGTCCTCCTCCTGGAAAGAGTTCAGCGACGGCAAAATAAACAACAGGCGTAGGCACCAGACCTATGTCAATTACATCTATTCCTGTTTCGGACAATCCCCTTATCACTTCCCTGCTGAGTTCCGGAGAAGAAATTCTCCCGTCATAACCGACAACGCATTTGTTTTTATCCATATTTATTAATTTTGTACCGAAGGCTTTCCCTACAAAATAGGCATCCTTTTTTGTAAGATCCCGGTTAAGAATTCCCCTTATATCGCATTCTTTAAGAATTTCGTCTTCAAATTGATGACCTGTCATAATTTTGTCTCCTGATTATTTCTCAAAGGGGACCTCATTGCCCAATTTACAGGAAAAGACTACCTTTTCTCCAAACTTAAAGTCAACACTTCCAAAAATACCACTGGTTAATAAAAGCTCTTTTCTTACAAATTGGAGAGAGTGTAAAGTTTCTAAACACTCATTGTACAGTTCCTTTTTAATTAATATGTGAGCTTAAGTTGTCAATTTGTTTTATAGTAAGAAATTACGACATGGCATGATTTTTGCTTAGTAATAAGTAAGAGAGGTTCACTATGAAACGAAAGGTAAAAGAATTTTATTCAAAGGAAGAAAGT
>JALTGJ010000021.1:5959-15347 GCA_027077185.1 Spirochaetales bacterium
TCATTGTACAGTTCCTTTTTAATTAATATGTGAGCTTAAGTTGTCAATTTGTTTTATACAGGCTTGTGCGATGTATCCCTCTTTTAGAATTTGGGGGCCTGGTCGGGACTTCGTCCCTGCTCGGCCATGCAGCCAGGGCTATATTGCGCAGTATATTATACCTATATTAGAGAAGAACTGCTTTTATAACCAAAAATGTGAGACAGCGCAAATAGCTTTTATTGTAAGAAATTACGACATGGCATGATTTTTGCTTAGTAATAAGTAAGAGAGGTTCACTATGAAACGAAAGGTAAAAGAATTTTATTCAAAGGAAGAAAGTATTTCGGGTTTTAATACCTTAAAGCCTTATCATGATCTGGAAGTAAACATATTTTCTGTTTTTAACAAAAGTTATGACGGTTCGTTTGACAAGACAATTCAACTGCTGACAGAGTATCTTACTTTTCTGGAGGGGTCTGATCTTCATGTAAGAAATAATGACAAGTTTATAAAATTTAAACTTGAATTAAGCAAAGCCGACCGCCTTCCTCTTTTTCCCAGGACCAGGGTTTTGGATCTAACAACTCACTATAAGGATTTTCAATATTTACGATTGCTTTTAAAGCATCTGGGCTATCTTCTTCTCACTTTGAATGATCAGGATATTGTAGTACATACTCCTAAAGGGCTTAAAGCTCTTTTACACCTGGAGCGGGTATACATAGAACAGACAATCAAGTCTATTGATCTTGTAAAAAAGGAGAGAGGACTGGAGCAGGATGAGTTAATAGATTATTTTTCTGCTTTTAATACTCTTGTTTCATATTTTTCCGAGATGGTCAGGGAAGGCTTTTTTAACACAACAACGATTGAAATATTAAAGAAGATTGAAGACCGTAACTGTGAAGTTAATATTCTGGTACAGGAAAAATTTAATATAAAAGCAATAGATGGACAGACTATGAATGACTATAATTATAATATTGTAATACCCGGGACAGTCCAGTTTGTATAGAAAAATCCGGGCAGAGAAAGATAGCTGGAGTACTTTACATGGCTTTCTCACAATGTTACAATCCCGGCCACTATGAAAAAAATAAAACTAACGTCCTCTTCTATCCTTTCTGATTTTTCAGGGGGGTTCACTGGTGCGGTTGCAGTACTTCCCCAGACAATAGGTTTGAGTGTACTCCTTTTTACTTCAATGGGAATGAGTGCCTCAGACGGTGCTATGGCCGGACTTATAGGTGCAGTTGTACTCCTTTTTGTTTCCGGTATGGCAGGAGCAACAATAGGTATGATTAGTGCTCCAAATGGCCCTGTAACCATCCTTCTTTCCGGGTTAATAGTAAAACTTTCACCAAACTATTCCTCCAGTGAAATATTAATTGTTCTAAGTGCGGTTTTGTTTTTTACAGGTATATTCCAAATTATTTTCGGCCTTTTAAAGGGAGGAGAGCTAATTAAGCTTATTCCCTATCCTGTTGTGGCAAGTATGATTTCCGCAATTGGTATTTTAATGATAAAGTCACAGATAAAACAGATACTGCCGGATTCTTCAATTAACGGGTGGTCTGGTTATATCCCTATGATTGTTGCCCTCGTAACCCTCTCTTCGGTTTTTATTTTTAAGAAGTTTGTGCCAAAACTTCCCTCTGTACTTATGGGTCTTTTTGTAGGAATTGTCATTTTTCCCCTTCTTAAGCTTGGATCAGGCAGCACCCTTCTTAATCCCAAATGGGTTATTGGAACACTACCAAAACTTGAATTTACAAAAATTCTTCATCGTTTTGACGGGGTAAATCTTTTATCTCTTCCCTGGGAGCTTATTATAGCCTCTGCCCTGGCTCTTACAGTATTGGTTATGATTGACTGTCTGCTTACTGCTCTGGTTGCCGATACTCAGACGACTCTAAGACATAATGCTAAAGGTGAACTTGTAGCCCAGGGAATAGCTCAGATGATTATCGGTTTTATTGGAGGAGTAGGCGGGGGTGGGACAAAGGGTTCAACTCTTGCTAATACCATGGCCGGAGGACGCCGGTGGAGTCCTGTTTTTGCTGCCCTTATAATCCTGTCCATGACTCTTTTCGGCAGAGGAATAGGCGCTTTGCTACCTCTTTCAGCTTTGTCAGGGGTAATTATATATATTGGGTTAAAAATGATTAACCTGAACATTCTCTATTGGTTAAAAGACAAGCGTACAAGAATAGATGCTTTAAATGCTCTTTTAGTTATTACTGCAACGATATTCCTTGATGTTACCAAGGCAGTAGGGCTTGGAATGGTTTTTGCCATTATTACATTTCTTAGGAGGGAGATTACCCGTTCCTTAATAAGGCGGCAAACGAATGTATACGAATATCCTTCTCCCAGGAAAAGGAGTGACAAGCACAGAGAAATTCTTGCGGAGAATGGCAACAAAGGAATTCTTCTGGAACTGCAGGGTGATCTTTTTTTTGCAACAACAGATCAGCTTTTCCGAAGAGTCATGAAACGCCTGGACGGGAGGCTAATTATTATCCTGCACTTCCGTAGAGTTTTATCCATAGATATGAGCGGTATGGTTCTTCTTATGCAGCTTGTTCAAATTGCGGGTAAAAAAGGAACTGAAATAGTTTTCTGTCACATGCATAAAAGAATGGGCTTCGGCCGTAAGCTAAAAAAAGCCTTCGCGTTAATAGAGAATAAACAAAAAATCGATGTCAAGATTTTCCATTCTACAGCCAGAGCACTGGAATATGCGGAAGATCAGATTCTGAGAAATGTATATAAAGATAAGGACTACAGAGTTGCTGACAGCCTTCCTTTTAATGAAAATAATATGTGCAGAGAACTTAAAGGAGAGGAAGTAGATATTCTGGAAAGTATTTCCGAAAAAAGAATCTATAAGGATAAAGAAAGTGTTGTGCACCAGGGGGAAAACAGCAGTTCCCTTTATCTTATTACCTCGGGATTTGTGGAACAGAGACTATATTATGGTGAAGTTTCTTACAAAATTCTTGCAAAGTATTCTCCCGGAACCTATTTTGGAAAGTTAACATTCCTTAACCCAGGTCCTATCGCAGCGACTTTTACTGCCTTGGGGGATACAACGGTGTATAAGATTAAGAGAGCCGATATGGAAAAAATAGCTGGAGATAAAAAAAATGATTTTCTTATGGATATTCTCTTTTCCATCGGCAGGCAGCTTTCCAAAGAATCTGTACGTTTAATTTCCGAGATTCAGCGACTGGAAGCTTTGTAAAAAGCTTTTTGCGCTGTGTCAGATATTGAATTTATTAAGCACTTCTTCTCTAATATATGGGACGTTCACTGGCGAAAAAAGCCAAAAATACGCCAATTCAATATACATCGCAAAAGCCTCGTAAAGGATTATTTTGTAATCCAACTGTAAAAAGGTAATTTCTTAAATACATTAGAGAAACAGGAATTACAATAGATTGATCTTCAGTATAGGCAGAAGAAATTTAACAGTTAAGGGAATCTGGGCAATATTATTTTTTTTACCTGAAAGCTTTACAATAGATACCAGTAAGCTATAGTATTAAAAAGTGAATAAAATTTTTAAAATATTACCATATTTCTTTGGTACTGCATTTTTAATATTTCTTGTTCTCTCTTTTCTAACAATGATACGAACACCTTTTTCATCAAAGTCAGCTGATCAAACAGCAAAGAAGGTTAAGTATCAATATGCTTTTTTTCTGCCTGCAGCAGATCATTCATTTTTTAGTAAAGTAAAAGAAGGTGCAATTGATGCAGGTAACTCTCTGGATTGTGCAATTACATTTCATTCAATTGATTCTGATCCTGTAAGCTTCGAAATGGCAGCTTTATCCGGCTTTGATGGATTGGGATTATACCTTTATGATAAAGATGATAAAAAATTAAGAATTCTGGGCAATATTCTAAAAGAGGGGATACCTGTTGTCCAGATCGAGAATGAGGTTATTCAGGGATCAAACTCCTTTTTTATCGGTACAAATAACTTTAATGTAGGCAAGGCAATAGGGCAAATTGCAAAAAATACAGACCTGGATTCTATGAAAATGGTTTTGGTATACAGTAAAAAAAATCCTGGTTTAAAATCGGATGATAATTTAATTGAAATGGGGATTAAAAATGTACTTGGCAGCCGTCTTGTAGAACTACGAACTGAAAAAACAAGTTTAAACCCCCTGGATGCGGAAATGCTTGCCTATAAATTGCTAAAAACAAATCCTTCGATTGATATAATTGTTCTTACAGATCCAAATGATACTCTCGTAACAGTACAGGCAATTATTGACATGAATCTGGTTGGTATGGTTAAAATAATAGGTTTTGGAGAACATGATGCAATTAAATCCTATATTGATAAGGGAGTTGTTCTTGGTAGTATTGTAAGAAATCCATACAGGATAGGGTTTTCGACGGTTCTTGCCTTAAAGGAACTTAGCCTGAACGGCTATACTTCTGCCTATGTTGATACGGGTATTACGGTGCTGACAGGCCTGAAACAATGAAAAATTCATTACGGGCGAGATTGTTTATATATTTTTCACTGAGTATGGTTATTATTATTTTTTCAATGGGTTTTGCTCTGTTGAATTCATTAAATCTTCAGCATATTGCTGATAGACGGTTTGAAGACGAACAGTTTTTGCAGGAATTACAGTTTCATCTGAATGATATTCAGGAACCTCTTAATACTTATTTAACAAGTTATTCTTCCTCTTCGTTGGCAAGGCTTCTTTTTATTATTGAAACACTGAACGAGGTTGTTCCCCGTCAGAGACCAGTTAGTTCCAATAATTCTGATCTGATAAAAAGAGAAATATATTTTCTTATTGATGCATATTTAATAAAACTAAACGAAGTTATTGAACAAAAACGTGGTCGGAAGATTCAGCAGTATATAGGCAGTTATTCTGAATTGAACGTTCTTTATAATTATATTAGTACCAAAATAAATGCAGCAAGCCTTTTGGGATTTCGGATACAGCTGGCTGAATACAGACGCTTCCTTGAACTTTTTCGAAAGATGCAGTTATACGGTATTCTCCAGATTCTTTTAGCAACAGCTTTTGCCTTTTCAATTCTTATGCGTACTGTAAATAATATAGCAAACCCTATGTATCAGCTTTCACTTATGGCGGACAAGCTTTCAAAAGGAAAATTTAATATTCCTGATATTCATTTTAACTCTGTAACAGAGGTTAACCAGGTGGCAGAAGCCTTCAATGACATGAAATTGAATATTCATCATTATGTTGAGGAACTTCATAAGCAGAAAGAGATAGAACAGCAGGTATTAACTGAAAAATATCGTAATCTGGAAATGGAACAGTTATTAAAAAGAATGGAACTATATACAATGCAGGCACAGATGAATCCGCATTTTCTTTTTAATACAATTAACACAGGTGTCCAGCTTGCAATTATGGAGGATGCTGATAGAACTGCTGAATATATGGAGCATCTGGCTGCTCTCTTCCGGTATAATATAAGAGAAAAACAATTTTTTGTTCCCCTTCGTCATGAGTTGGAGGGGCTTAAATCTTATTACAATATACTTAAAATACGGTTTCCTAAAACACTAAAACTTGTATTGGATGTTCCAAATGATATAGTGGATAATTTTACATGTCCTTCTATGGTAATTCAGCCTTTAGTAGAAAATTCAGTATTGCATGCTTTTAAAAAAAGAGAAGGTCTGGGAACCATTACGGTTTCGGTTACTTTCGATGATCCTGTTCTTGTTATTTCTGTAAGAGATAATGGAAGTGGTATTGCCGAAGATACAGTTAGGGAATTATTAACACCACATACTCATGACTATAAATTAAATTCCCGTATGATGGGTTTGGAAAATGTAATTCAAAGATGTTATTTCTTTTATCCGGATCAGAAGGATGTAATTAATATTAAGACCTCTAAGGATACAGGTACAGAGATTCAGATCCGAATCCATACGGAGGTAGAAGCATGTATAAGGTTATGATTGTAGACGATGAAGAACCTGTTTTAGACAGCTTTGCTTTTATTCTGGAAAAAGATGTAAGAGATTTTATACTTTGCGGGAAAGCCAGATCAGGTACTGAAGCCTTACGACTTATACCAGAGTTATCACCGGATCTGGTTTTTATGGATATTCAAATGCCGGGTATTGACGGTCTTGAAGTTATTAAACAGATCCGCCCCCAGTTTCCCCATATTGTTTTTATTTTGGCAACAGCATATGAACGTTTTGACATTGCCCAGAAAGCAATCCCTCTGGGAGTTTTTAGTTATATGGTTAAACCAATTTCCAAAAAAAAGCTTCTACAGGAATTTTCTAATGTTAAGAGCCATTTGGATCAACAGAGAGAGAAAAAGCTTTTAAGTGTTAAGGATGCTCAACTTTTAAATAAAACCAGAACTGAGGAAAAAGACAGGTTTCTCCGTAGTTTAATGTGGAGAGATACCAGTAAAAAAAACTGGGATGAATTTCTGCATCATTTTGAAATTGAATGTGACCGGGGTAGAATTTTTCTATTGGAAATTATTGGTGATATATCTGAAGATATTAAAATTGATGTGTATAAGTCTGTTTTGAGTAAAATCCAGTTTAAATATATTTGTCTTGGGACAATCGTTACAGGAAGAATTATTATTTTTTTCCCAGAAGAACATGCTCTTAACAATTTGAGTTATCATGTAAAAAAAAAATTAGCTGGTTTTGATTCTTATAATTTCCTATTGGGTGAGGGGGGGCTTTATCCTTTAAATGCCTTGCATAGTTCTTTCTCTGAAGCCTTGCTTCCTTTTGCAGAAGCATCTGAAGTACAGGATACAAAGTCTGCAAAAAGGGAGCAGTTAAGGCTTGTATGTACCAGTATTTTAAATGGTGATACACCAATGGATCAGCATCTTTTTGTTAACTACTGGAGTGAAATTTTTAACAAATATCCCTTTAAAGTGGCACTTGGCAAAATGGTTGCATTGTTTACGATGATACTGGAAAAACTGGATTATCAAATTATGGTAATTTCAGATTTTGATATTGATCCTGCAGATGAGATTATGGTTCTCACTAGTCTTAAAGAATGGGAAGAATGGTCTTCCCTTACTCTCATACGTCTTCAGGAACTTATCCATATAAAGTTAAAACAATCCTATCCCAAACCTCTAACTTCAGCTTTGGCATTTATTCAAATTAATTATCAGAAAACTCTTTCACTATCAAATGTTGCAGAGGAAAGCCATGTTACCGGCAGTTATTTAAGCAGGTTATTTTCAGAGCATCTTGGAACTACATTTATTGATTATATTAATCAGTACAGACTGAATAAAGCTGTAATTCTTTTGGAAGAAAAAAAATTTTCTATAAAAGAAATTGCATATATGGTAGGATATCAGGATCCTAATTATTTTAGCAGGATTTTTCGAAAGCAGATGGGCTTTTCTCCTTCATCGCTGGATAAGGAAGGTATAAAAAAATGAAGTTAAAGAAGCTTTTTATAGTAATATTATTATTTGTCTTGCTGTTTTCCTGTTCTAAAGAAAAAACACTTAATCCAAAGTCCGGAATCCGGATAGGATTTTCTGCTGCCTCTGATACGTTTTTGTTTGAACGATGGGACAAGGATATTAAAATTTTTATGTCAAAAGCTCAGGAACTTGGAGCCGAAGTTATTTTTGCAAAATCACCTGGTGATGCTATGGGACAAATCCCTCAGTTACAATATCTTATGGGTCAGGATATTGATGTGCTTGTTGTCATTCCTGAGGATATGGATCTATTATCCGGAATTATAAAAAAAATAATGGAAAAAGGAATTCCTGTTCTTTCTTATGACAGACCAGTTATGGGGGTTCCAATAACAGGATATATTTCTTTTGATAATAGAGAAGTAGGGCACCTCCTCTCCAGTGCATTGGTTTCTAAAGTTCCGGAAGGAAATTATTTAATAATAAATGGATCTGTTCGTGATAACAACAGTTATGAAGTAAATCTTGGAGTTCATGAAATTCTTGATCCCTTAATTGAAAGCAGGAAAATTAATATTGTAAATGAAATTTGGCTGGATGAATGGAGTTTTGATGAAGCAACCGAGAAAATAGGAAAAGTATTAAGTCAGACTCAGGATATTCAGGCAATTTCAGCTGCAAATGATATGATTGCTGAGGCAGCAATTAGATTGCTGTCAGAACGTCGTCTGACTGGTAAGGTTGCAGTTGTAGGACAGGATGCAGATTTACTTTCATGTCAGAGAATTGTGGAAGGAACTCAACTAATGACAGTTTACAAACCCATACCAAGACTGGCAGAACGTGCCGCATTTATAGCAGTTCAAATGGCTTTAAACAAACTGCCTGAACCCGATCAGTATATTGATAATAACAGTGGTAAGGATCTGGCTTTTTATATGGAAAACCCAATAGCGGTATTTAAGAATAATATGGATAGTACTGTTATTCGTGATGGCTTTCATACCAAAGAAGATGTTTATATTAATAGTTATTCACAAAATTGACATTAATATTGTGCTATAGCATAAAAAATCCTTTACCCAATTAATCAAAAATAACCAGTTGTTAATAAATTAATCCTGTATCAGAATCCATCAATCCATAATAAAATGTTATTAAGAAAATATTTTAAGGAGATTTAAATGAAAAAATTATTTCTAATTGCAATGATACTGATCATTGCCCTCACAGTAAGTGCAGGTCTTTTTGCAAACGGCCAGAAGGATTCCGGAAGTTCTGCAGATGTAAAAAGATTATCAGTTGGTATTATTCTTCCAACCAAAGATGAACCAAGATGGCTTCAGGATGAAGCAAGATTTAGGGCTGCTTTGGAAAAAGCCGGATATAGTGTAGAGATACTATTCAGCCAGGGTGATTCTGCAAGAGAAAGAGCAAATGTTGAAGCCCTTGTTGCAAAGGGAATTACAGTTTTAATTATAACACCCCAGGATGGTGCAGCAGCAGCTGCTGCTGCTGAGTATGCTGAAAATGCCGGTGTTAAAGTTATTTCCTATGACCGTCTTATAACAAATACAAAAGCAGTTGACTACTATGTTACATTTGACAGTTTTTCAGTAGGAAAAGCTTTTGGTCAGTATCTTGTAGATAATGCTAAGGGGAAAGGAAATAATCTTTACCTGTATGCCGGAGCTGCAAGTGATAATAATGCTTTTATCTTTTTTGATGGTGCTTGGAGTGTTCTTCAGCCAAAAATTGCTGATGGTACATTTGTAATTAAAAATTCAAGTGAAGCAGTTGCTTTAAGTGGTAAGAAAGATTTGTCAAGAGCTGAACTTGGAAAGATTATTGGTCAGGTCTCAACAAACTGGGATTTTAATTTTGCAAAGAATCTTGCAGAAGCTAATCTTACAACAGCAAGTGCTGCAGATAAGGGTGTCTGTTATATAGC
>JALTGJ010000022.1 GCA_027077185.1 Spirochaetales bacterium
AGATCCTCCTTCTCCTGACTATCCAATTCTTAGTGCAAAAAATGTACAGATGACACCTCATATTGGAGCCAGCAGTGCAGAAAATCTATTAAGAATTGGCAGCGAAGCATATAGCATTATTGATGAACTTAACAAGGGAGGAAAATTATGAAAAGGAAATTAAATTTTTCTGCAGGACCATGTGCAATACCGTTGGAAGTACTGGAGGAAATGAAAGAAAATATAGTTGATTATAAAGGGAATGGTATATCTCTTGTGGAGGTAAGTCACAGACATAAATATTATGATGATGTTCATAATGAAGCCATTTCATTGTTAAAAGAACTTCTTAATGTTCCTGATAACTATTCCATTCTCTTTTTAGGTGGAGGTGGAACCCTTGCCTTTTCAATGATTCCAATGAATTTTTTAAGTCAGGGGATGACAGCGGATTATGTAAATAGCGGTACCTGGGCTAAAAAGGCTTATGCAGATGCAAAGAAAATTGGCAGTGTAAATGTTGTTTATGACGGAAAGGATAGTGGATATTCAACATTGCCTTCAGCTTCTTCAGTAAAAGCATCAGCAAATTCCGCTTATTTTCATTTTACATCAAATGAAACTATAGGTGGTATTCAGTGGAAGGATTGGCCTGAAGTTGGAAATGTCCCCTTAATTTGTGATATGTCAAGTGATATAATGAGCAGGGAGCTCCCGATAGAAAAATTTGCCATGATTTACGGAGGTGTTCAGAAAAATCTGGGGCCTGCGGGGGCAGCATTTATGATAATTAGAAATGATTTGCTGGAAAGATCTCCTGATACACTTACTGCATATTTAAACTACAAAATCCATGCAGAAAAAAAAGCTATGTATAATACTCCCCCTGTTTTTACAATTTGGGGTGTAAAGCTGTTTCTTGAGTGGGTTAAACGAAATGGCGGAGTTCCTGCTATGGAAAAATTAGCAAATAAGAAATCCAGCCTTATCTATGATGTTCTGGATTCCGGTGATAACTTTTTTAGATCCCCTGTAGATAAAGCTTTTAGATCGACCATGAATATAGTATTTAGACTTCCTTCGGAAGAATTGGAAGCTCAGTTTGTAAAAGAAGCTGCAGCAGAAGGAATGATGTTTTTAAAAGGTCATAGAAGTGTAGGTGGATGCCGTGCCTCTGTTTACAATGGTGTTCCCGAAGCAGATGTTGTTGCTTTAACTGATTTTATGAAGGATTTTAGTAGAAAAAATGGCTGAGTCTGTAAGAATTGACAGCACAAGCCTTGGTATTATCAAGCTTCTCAGGGATGGACGAAAACCATATAGTGTAATAGCAGAGGAGTTGGAAATAACTGAGAATACAGTTAGATCCAGGGTAAACAAGCTTCTTGGGGATGGAATTCTGGATATATCAGGTCTGGTTAATCCCGATGCTCTTCCCGGGCATCAGATGATTTTGGCAGCATTAAAAATGAGCACAGTAGAACTCGGAGCCAAGGCTGAGGAATTCAGCAGGCTCCGGGGGGTTATTTCTGTCAGTGTAGTCACTGGCCGATATGATCTTATTGCCTATGTCCTCCTTAATCCGTCAGAAAATTTCAGTCTGCTGGATTTTTTCAGCCAGGAGCTCTCGAAAATTGAAATGATTCAGGATATTGAGACATTTGTTGTTTATGAGGGGATCGACTTGAATGTGCCCTATGTATTATAATGCTAATGCTATATAAAGAATTTTA
>JALTGJ010000023.1 GCA_027077185.1 Spirochaetales bacterium
ATATTATCTTGATTTTTTTTAACTTTCCTTTATTATAATATAAATGGCCAAAATATCTTTTGAATCTAATAAACAATCTATACGTGCCCTTTTTTTCTGGATTTCCACTTCGGTTCTTTCCGGAGCAATTGGGACATCTACTGTCTATATTTTTATGGCTCTATATAAAACAATAACAGAAGCTTTAATATCCTTTAACAATATTCCAATTTTTTTCTACCCTGTGGCAGGAGCATCTGTAGTTGGTTTGGTATTTTACCGGCTAAGCCCTAAATCTATGGGAGAAGGTATACCTTCTTATCTTGAAGGGCTGATTGAACATAGAGGATTTCTGGAATTTAAAGAGACATTCTTTAAATTCTGGGCTGCTCTTTTGACCCTAAGTACCTTTGGTAATGGGGGATTTATCGGACCGGTGGGAAGAGTATCTGCAGGAATAATGTCTGGAATAGGTAAATTATTTTCCGGTAAGTTTATGAAGAGCTCATATGTATATCTTTATTCAATATGCGGACTATCGGCTGCTATTGCTGCTTTACTGCATAGTCCTATTGGTGCAGGTATTTTTGCAGTAGAGATAATTCAAAAAACTGATATGAAATATAAAGACCTTTTTCCATCCATTCTATCAAGTGCTTCAAGCGTTTTCTTTGCTAAAGAAATCGGATTGGAGCCTATTATAAAATTCGTAAGCATTCATAAAAATTTTAATCATAGAATTACTGGATGGCTGCTTTTAATAGCAATAGCATCCGGTCTTGCCGGATATGCCTATATTAAATTATACGAATTAATCTCCAGCTTATTAAATCGGGATCATCGCCACAGAAATAGAATAATTGTAATAAAGGTTATTATAGGAAGCATTATAGCAAGTTTGCTTGCTTATTTTATTAACACAGATATTATTGGCACAAGTACTAAACTATACAGCTCTGTTTTTTCATTTAATATTGCTGCTTTGTATGGGAACCTTCCCCAAACAATAAGTTTTTCTCTGGTCATAATTGTTCTTATTCTTTTTAAGGCTACAGCTAACTGCTTTACAATAGGATCAGGCCTAAGCGCCGGTTTTGCAGGCCCGGCAATGCTTCTGGGATTACTTCTGGGAATGCTGTTTGTAAATTTTGCAGGAATAACACCTGGTACACCTGAATTTTTTGCTTTTTTAGCTGCAGGCTTTGCCGGAATGTTATCGAGTACAATGAATACCCCAATAGCCACAGCCATTATTACTCTGGAACTATTTGGGTTTGCATACAGCCTACCAGCAGGAATAGCCTCTATCATTGGATTCCAGGTAAATAGAAAAAGCACACTTTATGATTTTGCATTGAAACAAAGGGAATCAGAATATGAGTAAAATAAACTAATTCTCCTTAATTACTTTTCTAACCGGAAGGGTCCTTTAGATAGTCCTGAACTTCCCCAGGTTCTAGAAATCCAAGCTCTATTGCAATTTCGCCAAATTTTTTCTTTTTGTTTTTTTTATATTTCTGAACCTGCAGAATTTTTTCAGCCTGTTCGAAGGAAAGATCCTTTAAATTTACAAAATGTTCACCAATAAGTTCATGCATATTAGGTATAATTATACTTACAAAGATCAATAATTGCAAACCTGTTATCCACACCAATCTTATTGTAGATATTGTATAAATGAAGTTTTACAGTCGACTCAGCAATATTCAATCTTTCTGCTATCTCCCTG
>JALTGJ010000024.1 GCA_027077185.1 Spirochaetales bacterium
CTATCATTTTAAGGGATGAGTGTCTGATTTTAAGCTCATGGATAGATGTATTAGGGGGTTGATTTATCGCAAAAATCTTTCCAGGGACATTTATAGTCTCGCTGGAGATATATATAAATAATTACAACAATTTTTACGTAATTTAGCAGAAACATATTCACCTGTCAGTACAACTGCAAATATTGCAATAAGAATCATGCTTACATTCTGCCACCTGAATAAATTCATGGAGCCTGTAAGTATTAGTCCAATACCCCCTGCTCCAACAAGTCCTTTACTTGAAGACTGACGTATATTTATATCCCAGCGGAAAATTGCTGTGCCCAGTATTGTAGGCATTATCTGGGGTAAAATACCATAGATAAAGATCTTTGCTTTGTTGGCTCTTGTTGCCTCAATAGCTTCTACCTGACCATAGTCAATTTCTTCAATAGCTTTGGAAATCAACTTGGCTGTAAACCCCAGGGACCTCATTGTTAAAGCGGCAACACCTGCAAGAGCTCCGGGACCAAAAATTACAACGAAGAATCACCTGGGATGCAACACCAAATAGCTGAACCATAAACCAGTTGGCTCCGGTAGCCCTTACAGCTTCAATCTGAGCAATAATCAAAAAATATTTTTATCACTACAAGATGGTTACTGGGTGTAGTATGTTCGGCCGGTCTAAGAACCGATAATTATTGACAGAATTCCCTGAAAAATGAGGGCTTGAGATTGTTCCAGTTGCGGTTTCTATCTCCGATTTACTGGCGTCGATGCTAACAAATTTTTCTCAATACAAATTTGGTAAATTTAGGACAGGCTCTAAATGGGAGAACACCTTTCAACAGAAATGGCATTATTACCATTATTCACTGTTTTTACATCTTTTTTATCTAATGCCGGTAACTTTCTTAAGTCGGATATGTAGTACCATCAAACCAAACCCTTTTCAAGAACAATTTCAGCAATCTGTACAGCATTCGTCGCTGCACCCTTCCTGATTTGATCACCTGTACACCATAGTGTAAGAGAGTTTAATCCATCTAAACTAATATCTTGTCTGACCCTTCCAACATAGATTAAATCCTGATTGCTTGTCTCTTTCGGCATCGGATAAATATTCTTTTCCAATTGATCCAGCAATTTAACTCCAGGAGCAATTCTCAACAAATCTTTTGCCTTTTCGACACTAAGTTCTTTTTCTGTTTCAATAGTGATAGATTCGGAATGGCTTCTTATTACCGGTACACGTACGCAAGTGCAATTGATTCTTATATCCTCATCTTTTAAAATTTTCCGACTCTCATAAACCATTTTCATTTCCTCTTTAGTGTAATTATTTTCAGTCGGTATATCAATGTGTGGAATCAAATTGAATGCAATTTCATGCTGGAATATTTTTGGTTCAAACGGTTTATTATTAAGATCAGCAATGATACCATTTTTTAATTCCTGAATGCCTTGTATTCCTGCACCGGAAACAGCCTGATAGGTGGAAACTATCATCCTTTTTATTTTTGCATACTTATTAAGTGTATTAATTGCAACCAATCCAATGATTGTGGAACAATTAGGATTTGAAATAATACCATTATGATTAAAGATCTCTTCTGGATTTATTTCAGGAATAATAAGTGGCACATCATTATGAAGCCGAAATGCGCTGCTATTATCAATAAGAATAGAATTACTTTGCTTTATATTGGGAGCAAAATACTCAATT
>JALTGJ010000025.1 GCA_027077185.1 Spirochaetales bacterium
GCAATGATTCCTTTGGTTGCGCCTTCAATGCTGCAGGCCATGGCATTAATTTCACTTTTCGGATCCAATGGACTTATTACTGCCGGACTATTTCATACAGACTGGAATATATACGGGTCGAACGGTATTATTGTCTCGGAAATTTTATATTGTTTCCCCCATGCTATGGTAATACTCTACACAACTCTTTCCGCAGTTGACTCCAGACTGGACGAAGCAGCAGCAAGCCTGGGTGCATCAGGATGGACATCTTTTTTTAAGATAACTATTCCTACTGCAAGATACGGTATTTTTTCCGCTGCTGCGCTTGTATTTAATCTGGCAATTACAGATTTTGGTAACCCAATTATTATAGGCCGTGGATATAAGGTTCTTTCTACAGAGATTTATCTACAGGTTATAGGAATGCAGCGATTCGACCTTGGAACTACTGTTGCTGTAATTCTTATGGTTCCGTCAGTTACAGCATTTCTTTTAAACTATTATTTTACCAAAAAAAGTGCCTCTATGATAAGCAGTCTTGCAAATCCGGAAATTCCTCCAACCAGACCTGCTAAAAAAAGATTCTTTACTATTTTCAGCTGGCTTGTTGCCTTTATTCTTATCTCAATAATAGGAATAATTATCTATAAATCCTTTGTTAAAGTATGGATGTATAACTGGACTCCAACCCTGGAACACTTTCACTTTAGAATACCTGGTGGAGTGGGTGTATTATGGACAAGTTTATGGATATCTATTGCTGTTGGTTTTTTTGGAGCTTTTTTAACTATGCTTAATGGTTATATAATTGAAAAAAAGAATCCTTTCTTTGCACAGCCCCTGTATCTGCTTTCTATAATACCGGCAGCTATCCCTGGACTTGTTATGGGTTTAGGATACATTCTTATATTTAATACAAGATTTCTTAATCTTGATAATATATTATATGGAATGCCCTTACTAATAATTATAAATGTGCTTGTAAGTAATTTTACCCTGGGAACATTATCAAGCATAACAAATATGAAAAATATTGATAACTCAATGGATGAAGCTGCAACCAGCCTGGGAGCAGGAGTAACAAATACATTTATTAAGGTAATTTTTCCTCTAAACAGAGTTTCTTTTATGAGCAACCTAATTTATTACTTTATGAGATCAATGGTAACGGTAAGTGCTGTTATTTTCCTAATATCTCCGGATGTTCATCTGGCTGCAGTATCAGTAATAAATCTGGAAAAAGACGGTAAGGATGGATCATCCGCAGCTATGTCTACATTAATTATGCTGGTTGTTGTAGTGGTTCTGGTAGTATTTGGATTTTTTACACGAAAAAAGAAAGATGTTTTGGTGATAAAAGAATAATACCCAAAAAAATCATGATGTAGGGGCAGTCCAGAGGATCGGTTTACCGACCCTCTGTGGCTGCCCCTTCTATTTATTTCAAGATAACCCAGGTGGCACCTTTACCACCATCTCGCTGATCAGGATGTCCTGTTTCACCGCAAGCAGGTGACAAGTCAAGAAAATGCTTTACCCACGTTGAAAGGACTGCACCAGCTTTAGAATGGTTTCCTTTACCATGGATAATAAGAACTTTCCTTAATCCCCTTCCTGCTGCACCCCTTATAAACTCAGTCAAAAGATGCTCTGATTCCTTAATTGTCCTGCCATGAAGATCAATCTCATCTTCCGGGGGCATTTTTTTTAGAAACAATCTTAAAT
>JALTGJ010000026.1 GCA_027077185.1 Spirochaetales bacterium
AAATGGATAATATGGATATGTTTTTTTATTTTTTGGGAGAAACAGTTTGGACAGGTATTTAGTTAATTCACGATCCATCCAGATACCTTCAAGCATATAGCCTCTTCCAGTCTCTCCAATCCAGGTGTCAGAAATATTCTGTTCAATTGAAAAATCTGATATATTTCCATCCCTGAAATTGTAAGCTGTTATGGGAATAAGATCACTCTCCAGATACAGGTTATCGCTTGTATAGGAATTTGAAATATCATTACTTCCGGTCTTTAGGATATTCCCGTCACCTGGTTTAAATATAAGATCAATCCTAAGAAGATAAAGATAGAGCTGCTCTTTATATTTATAAATCTGATAAAAGTAAGGATGGAATATATCAGACTGATTGAAAAAATATTTTAAATTATTAAAAATAGAACCTGTGTAGGGAATTATTTGCTTTAAAAGCTGTTTTAAAGCACTTAGGTAATCCTGCTCAGGTATTTTTATATCTGAATCATGATGAATAGGAAAATGAGGTACAGTAAAATATGTTTTAAGATTAACAAAAGATTCTTCGTTATGATTGTAATGACAGCTAAACGGAACTTCCGGATATTCCTTTGTCAGAATATTATCAATTTCGTTGTCTGTATAACTTACTACTATATTGTTTACTGTTGTTTTCATTATATATACTATAACGTTATAAAAATATATTTTCAACAATTATCATTAATTATTCCAGGCTGTACCCTTGACTTTGAGGGCTTCTATCTGCATAATCGGTACAGATTTGATATTTCCCCTTATGTAAAATATCGGGGATTAAGGAGTAGCTTACAGTGCCGTGTGGAAAAAAGCGAAAGAGGCATAAGATTTCGACTCATAAGAGAAAGAAAAAATTAAGAAAAAACAGACATAAGAAGAAATAAATACAGTATAGCTTCTATTATTTAGTAGCAGCTATTGTATTTATAAACTGTTATTTTTACAACTTTGAGTTAATATCTTAAATTGATGAAACAAGAGCCTTTATTAAACAGAATAAACTCACCTGAAAAATTAAAAGAACTTTCTTCCTCTTCTCTTCCTGATCTTGCTTTTGAGATCAGGGAAAGAATTATTTCTGTTGTCAATAACAACGGGGGGCATATGGCTTCCAATCTTGGAGTTGTTGAGCTTACAATAGCTCTTCACCGGGTTTTTAACAGCCCTTCAGATCAGTTTGTGTGGGATGTAGGGCATCAGTGTTATACTCACAAAATATTGACTGGCAGAAATGACAGTTTTGGCTCAATTAGATTAAAGGATGGTTTAAGCGGGTTTCCCAAAAAAGAAGAAAGTATACATGACATAATTGAGACTGGTCATGCTTCTACTTCAATATCCGCTGCCCTGGGACTTCTTGTTGGTAAACGCCTGGAAGGTGATAAAGGCAAGGTACTTGCTATAATAGGTGATGGCGCAATTACCGGGGGGATGGCTTTTGAAGCTCTGAATCATGCAGGGTATTTAAAAAAAGACCTGATTATTATTTATAACGATAATAATATGTCAATAAGTAGAAATGTCGGTGGTCTTTCATCAGGTTCGGCTATTTCAAAAACATCTTCCTATGTAAGCCGTATTACAGCTACAAGATACTACCAAAAAATAAGAGATAGGATTGATAAAGGGCTTCTTAGTATTCCTTTCCTGGGGTATAGAATATTTCAGCTTGTAATGCGTATGAAAAGAGGTGTGAAGGCAGTTTTTCTTAAAGAAACAATTTTTTCGGAACTGGGCTTTGAGTATGTTGGTCCCATAGACGGACATTCCATATCAATGCTCTGCAGGGTTTTGGAAAATGTAAAAAAATTACACAAACCTGTTATTGTTCATGTAGTAACTAAAAAAGGTAAAGGTTATTCCAAAGCTGAAGATAATCCTGCAGATTACCATGGTGTTTCACCAATACCTTCTCCTGAGGATATTTCACACAAAAAAAATAATACCTTTACAAATATTTTTTCAAAAATTCTGCTTCAAAAAGCTAGTAATGACAGTTCAATAATAGCCATTACAGCTGCAATGGGTAAGGGTACAGGTCTTAATTCTTTTCAAGAGAAATTTCCCTCACGTTTTTTTGATGTCGGCATTGCAGAACAACATGCATTAACTTTTGGTGCTGGTCTGGCTTCTGCAGGATTAAAACCTGTAATTGCAATATATTCTACATTTATGCAGAGAGCGGTGGATCAGCTAATACACGATATTGCAATACCAGGATTACATGTTGTCATTGTAATGGATAGAGCAGGTCTTGTTAGTAGTGACGGAGAAACACATCAGGGAGCTTTTGATATAGCTTTGTTTATTGCTGTACCTGGAATAATTTTCCTGGCCCCGGGTTCTAAGGAAGAATTTTTTTTAATGATGGATTTTGCTTTGGAAGTAGACTCTCCTGTCCTTATACGATATCCCAAAGGAGAATGTCCTTCATTAATAAGTGGTACTGAGCAGGCTTTGGAAAAGGGGAAGGGTGTTTTTTTAAAGCAGGCATTTAGTAAATTCCTCTTAATTACAGTTGGAGGGCTTGTAAATGAATCTCTTTCAGCCTGGGAAAAATTAAAGGAAATGGATGTTGTGATAGATGTTTATAATCTGCGCTTCATAAAACCCATTGACAGTGAGTATTTAATGGATATTCTGGGATCATATTCCTATGTTTTACTGGTGGAAGACGGCTCCGTTACCGGTGGGGTCGGTTCGTATCTGGCATCCTTAATAACCGACAATAATTTGAATATTTCTTATCAGCATATAGGCATTCCAGAAAACTTTCTTTCCCAGGCTCTGCGTTCGGAACTTCTCGAAGATTGCGGTCTTGATGGTACGGGAATTGCTGGTACAGTAATTAATAACTATGGTGAAGTCCTTCTTGATAAAACAGTACTTACCGGTATCTCAGTCGTTTAATTTGTATACACAGTCTGTGGGTTAAATACCTTTTTACCGTTAATATGCAGGCCTTTTTTATCAAGGCTCCTGTAGAAACAGCTGTAGTATCCTGTGTGGCATGCTCCACCTTTCTGTCTTATTTTATATATTAGACTGTCTTTATCACAATCAATTCTTATTTCGTCAATTTTTTGAGTGTGGCCAGAGCTTGAACCTTTTTTCCATATTTTATTCCGTGACCGGCTGAAATAGTGTGCGTACCCAGTTGAAAAAGTAAGATTCAGAGCTTCTTCATTTGCATATGCCAGCATTAAAATTTCATTTGTTATTGAATCCTGTGCAATTACAGGTACAAGACCATCGGTTTTATTGAAATTTATTTTGACTTGATCCATCCTATTTTCCCTCCTTTATACTCATTTTAGAGGATTACAGATAAAAAATCAAATAATTATTCTACTTCAGATTCTTCATTACCTGACATAAGAAAAAACAGTTCTTCCTGACTAATCTGGTCCTTTGACAGGTCTGCATCGTTTGATTTGGTTAGAATGTCATTAATATCATTGTTTTCAGTTTTTTGTTCATAAAGTGCGTCTTTCAATCTATCATTAAATTCAGAAAAATCAAGAGATCTGCCTGAAGTACTGTTCAAGATACTTTCAGCAATATCAATAAAGATATTTTTTGCTTTGTATAAATGTCTTAGATACTGGTATTTGTCAAGCTGTAAGGTAGATTCTTTTAACGATATATATAAATCGGCAAGTTTACTTTCGGCAAAAAGAAGATCGGATTTAATTTTATCAAGAAAAAGTTCATTATCAATATCTATTTTAAGACTTCGCTGAATATGTCGGAGAAGGTCATTCAGCATAAAAATATTTGCTTCATAATGTATATATTGTGTCATACTATTATATCGGTGAGAAACGTCGCTTACTTGACAATGATTCATCAGCGTGCTAGTTTAATGAGCCTCTTTATCCGTCCTGAGACGGATCATAAAGTCCAAAAGGAGGGTTTATGAGAACCTACGAACTTACATGTATCTTCCGTACCGATGAAGATAATTTCACAAAAGGCAAAGAGCTTGTAAAAGCAGAATTTGAAAAGCATTCTATTAAGACACTAAAAGAAACAGATATGGGTCTGAGAGAACTTGCCTACATAATTAAAAAAGAAACAAAAGGTCATTACTATTACTATGAGTTTGAAGCACCATCGGAAAAAATATCCGAAATGGATAAGCATTTTAAACTTGAAACTACTTTTCTTAAGTACCTTTTTGTAAAGAAAGAAGACTAAAGAGGAGGGACCCAATGGCCAATGATATCAATTCAGTAACCCTTATAGGAAGACTAACAAGAGATGCGGAGTTAAAATATACAAATAGCGGTACAGCTGTTTGTAAATTTAGTCTTGCTGTAAACCGGAAAAAGAGGTCTGGTGATCAGTGGACAGATGAAGTAAGTTATTTTGATATTGTTCTTTGGGGGAAACAGGGTGAAGCTATTCAGCAGTACCTTGGAAAGGGTAAGCAGATAGCAGTTATTGGTGAGTTAAGACAAAACAGATGGGAACAGGAAGGTCAGAACCGCAGTAAGGTTGAGGTAGTTGCATCTAATGTACAACTTCTTGGCGGCACTGGCGGAGGTAATACCGGAAATTCGGGAAATTATAATACAAATAGAAATGAAACTCAAAATGGCGGATCAAATCAGAACCAGTCATTTGGAAACTTTAAACCTTCTGTAAATAATGGTCCTGAAAATTTTGAAGACGATATTCCTTTCTAAAAATCAATTAAGATGAAATGGGCTGTACTCAGTATTGGGGAACCATTTTAAGCCGTAAAGGAGATTAATCTATGGCTGATATAGAAAATAAAGAAGAATTGAAAGAACCTGCTGCGGCAGTGATAAAAGCAGGTGGAAAAGAAGGGGTTCAGGGAGCGGTAAAAGAAACTCCCAGGGCACCAGTGAGAGAATCGAGAGATAACAGTAATTACAGGAGACCCCAGGGAGGAAGACCTCCCATGAGAGGTGGCCGAAAATCATACTTTAGAAAAAAGGTCTGCAGATTCTGTACTCAGAAGGTAGTAGCAAATTATAAAGATTCAGATACTCTAAGAAGGTTTATAACAGAAAGAGGAAAGATACTTCCAAGACGAATCACAGGTACCTGTGCCAAGCATCAGCGTTCACTTTCCAGGGAAATAAAAAGAGCAAGAGTTCTTGCGTATCTTCCATATGTTAAACAATAGGTTTTAATATGGAAGTATCTCTACAGAAGCGTCATCTGTTGATTTTTTCAGCATTAACGGCTGCTTCTATTTTGATCTTTCAAATAAGTGTGGTGTTTTTTTTATTTGCTATACCACTTTTTATAATTTATAGTCGTTATGGTATTGTTTATCTTTCAATGTCAGTTTTTTTTGTCGCACTGGTTATTGTTATAC
>JALTGJ010000027.1 GCA_027077185.1 Spirochaetales bacterium
TCTCTGCCTGCTGTTGCATTTAAAACAGATTCATCTGAAGAATCAGCTATATGTTCCTTAAAAGGGTTTTCAAAGCCGTAAAGAAGCTTTGAACTATCTCTGAAACTTTTTAACGTTGTATTTAAATTCTTCCAGACTGTTTTCTGATCATCATAGGTTTTTTTCTGATCTTCCAGTCTTTTAAGTGGTATTCTTTCGGCATCCATAAGACCTTGAATCATCTTATCGGTCCCGTATTTACTATTTACGCCAGGGATGCTTATGTCAGACATTATATTTCCTAAAAATAAGAAAAAATATGTAAGTTATATTTCCTCATCAAAAATTAAGCCAATCACCTCTTTCATCCTGGAATGCAGTTTAAGGAGTGTTTCCGAGGGAATAACTCTTATTACTTTATCGGTTTTGCTGTCAATCACCTTTACTACTACTTGATTCAGTTCTTTATTAACAGAATAACTAAGTTTCCTGTTAGACATATCCTGAATGTTAAGAACTTCTTTAAAATACTGTTCTGTGGCAAGCCTGGATCTTTCTTTTTGTTGTTTTTCTTTCTCAAGAGTAATGTTTTTTGTGTTTTGCTGAGCAGACTTCCTTTTCTGTTCGAGTTTAATCTGTTCTTTCTGTAATTCTGCAGAAACCTCACTTTTGGCCTGGGAATTATCAGTAAGTCTTTGAACGTCAATATCCATAATATTCACCATAATAAAACGGGAGAGGGGCGCGACCCCCCCCGATAGCAATAGTGATAAGATAACGTCCAGAAATCTTATCAACACCTTTGAACGGTTTATTACTACAGTAACTGCAGTACTGATTGTGTACTGGCATTTGCCTGTGCAAGCATTGCTGTATTAGCCTGAACAAGAATTTGATTCTTTGTGTAGTCAACCATTTCGCTGGCCATATCAACATCTCTAATTCTCGATTCTGCTGCCTGAAGGTTTTCAGATGCAATTGAAACACCTTTTGATGCCATTTCAAATCTATTTTGGTAAGCTCCCAAATCAGCTCTCTGCTGAGAAACAACTTTTAATGCTGAATCCACCATTCCGATTGCCATGTTGGAATCTTCAGGTGTAGAAATATTAATTGTTTCGGAACTTCCCTGAGCTCCCTGAATACCAAGCGCCTGTGCTGTCATTGTACCGATGTAGACTCTTTCACTCTGGTCCATATTTGCTCCGACCTGAAACTGCATAATAGTTTCCGAATCTCTGGAAAAATTGCCTGTAAGCATATTCATACCGTTAAACTGGGCATGAGAGGCAATCCTGTTGACTTCATCAACCAACTGGGATACTTCAACCTGAATTTGCATTCGATCTTCGCTGGTGTATACACCATTTGCTGACTGAACTGAAAGTTCACGAAGTCTGTGTAGAATATCCTGGGTTTCATTCAGGTAGCCTTCAGCTGTTTGAATAAATGATACCCCATTCTGAATATTTCTGTCAGCCTGGTTAAGTCCACGAATTTGGCTTCTTAACTTTTCAGAAACTGCCAAACCTGATGCATCGTCTCCACCCTTGTTAATTCGCATACCGGAACTAAGTTTTTCAATGTTGTTTGCTACATCCCTTCCTCTGTTTGCGAGTGTTCTGTTTGCATACATTGCGCTCATATTGTGATTTATTATCATGTAACCCTCCTTGATAGGTTAAAAGAGGCATCCTTTGCCTCTTGCTTTATGCATGGTTAGGAAGGAAACAAAAGATCATTTTGCGCCTCTTTTGCCCCGTTCATTCCTTCCTTAAATACGAGGAGATTTATCCGACCCACACTGTTTAATAATAACAGGTGGATCAGAAACTCCCTTCGCACAACTATGCCCTTTATAATAAGGAGAGTATTATTTCAAAGAACGTCGGTTAATTTATAATATTACTACTATAAACCTCTATCTAAATAACTGCAATACGGATTGTGTGGATGAATTAGCCTGGGCAAGCATTGCTGTTCCAGCCTGAACAAGAATCTGGTTCTTTGAGAAATCTACCATTTCCTGTGCCATATCAACGTCTCTGATTCTCGATTCTGCAGCCTGAAGATTTTCAGCACCAATATCAATACCATTAATTGCCATAGAGAGTCTGTTTTGATAAGCACCTAAGTCTGCTCTCTGTTTATTTACTGTTTTTAGAGCCATATCAATGGTTCCAATTGACATATTTGCATCTTCAGGTGAACGTATTGAAATAAAGTCGCCTGTTCCTACGTTTGTAATCCCCAGTCCCTGGGATGTCATTGTTCCAATAAAGACTCTTTCCCTTTGGTCCATATTTGCTCCAATGTGCAGCCACATTGATCCTGTTATTGTGTTTTCTCCTGTTTCTCTGGCAAAACGTCCGGTAAGCATGTTCATGCCGTTAAATTGAGCATGGGATGCAATTCGATCTATTTCATCTACAAGCTGACTGACTTCAACCTGGATCTGCATTCTGTCTTCTTCAGTATAAATCCCATTTGCAGCCTGCACCGAAAGTTCTCTCATTCGGTGAAGAATATCCTGAGTTTCCTGCATATACCCTTCTGCTGTCTGGATAAATGAAATACCGTTTGCAGCATTTCGCGATGCCTGGTGAAGTCCACGAATCTGTGCTCTCATTTTTTCAGATACTGCAAGTCCGGATGCATCATCTCCTGCTCTGTTAATTCTTAAGCCCGAAGATAGCTTTTCCATGTTTCCTGCAACTTTGCTGTTTGTTCGGCCCAGTTGATTTTGTGCGAATACTGCACTCATGTTGTGATTAATTATCATTTGTTTCCTCCATGAAAACATTTTACAGAAGCATCCTTGCTCCTTTTTTTTTTATCGATAATAAAAAATACGTAAAAATAAATATTTTTTATTAAGGCATCTCAGATTTCTCCGATATTATTACTATAGGGGGGAAGGCTGTATTTCTCCAGGTACCATGGATACAACTTCCCTCATTGAAGAGCATCGGCTGTGTAAGTTAATAGCTTTAGGAATTTATTTAAAAAAATATTATTTTAGTAGAAATTCAATATATTTTTGAGCAATCCTGTCCTCAGGTTCTATTTCCAGAACAGTTTTAAAGAAACCCAGAGCTTCTACCTGTTTGTTTTCTTTTAAAGCAAGTATTCCAAAGTTTGAAATAATTTTTATATTTTCACCGTCCAGCCTGAGGGCCTGGGATAGTTTTTTACGGCATTCAATATATTCACCCAGTTCAAGATAACAAATTGCCAGCTCATTATAAGTATCAATATTTTCAGGATTCAGATTTAAACATTTTACCAGAGCTTCTTTTCCTTTTTGATAGTTGCCAATTCTGCGATATGCCCAACCTAAAAGAAACCATGCATTCCAAATATCTTTATTTGAATCAATATATTGTTTAACTTTTTTAATACCCGATTCTTCTTTCCCTATTTTTATGAGTTCATATGCCTCATTAAAAATTGTGTCTTCGTTGGAAAGATTTTGAATTTTTTCTAAAATATGTCTTACATGATTCTGTTTATCAATATCCTTGGTTATGGAAAGGTAGTGTTTGAGCAGTAATCCTGCTTTTGACATATTCCCGTGTTTTAAATAAAAATTACCTGCATTAAATATTGCGTTTTCAGAATTTGGGTGCAGTTTCATTATTCTTTTATATATTGAAAAAGCTTCATCTTTTTTTTGTTCTGCGAGATTAGAATTTTTAAGATTTTCATATAATTCTGCCTGCTCTTCCAGGACCAGGGCAAGATTTGTCAGATTTTGTTCTATATCCGGATGATAATTTGCAAGTGCTCTAAAAATTTCCTCTGCAATCTCAAAATCTTTGTTGTTGGCTTTTATTATACCTGTCTGGGTCATTTCTTCATTAATCCTAGGTTTAACAAAATCAATAAAATTTCTGTAGTAGTTAATATTTTTATGTTCAGAATCCCATGCAAAAATTTTTAACATTCCTGCAATGATCATTTCCCATGAGAGATCCTGCATTTGCCAATTTGTTTCATCTATAGGTATTTCAACCGGTAAAAGTATTGAGGTATCAATTTTAAAACCATCTATATCCTGTTCAGAATCTTCAGGAATAGAAACATATACTATTCGTTCAAGTTTTGAGTGCTTATTTGTTTTCATTTAATATTATCTGTCATCCATACAAGGTTATTTCTGACTATTCCCGGTATTACGTTTTACAGTCAGATATGAATTTATCATTTTTTTATAGTCCATAGAAATAGAATTTTCATTAAATTTTATTGCCAGTACGGCAATATCCTTTCTATCAGCAACAGTTTCTACTCTTACTACTTTTCCCGGCAGTGTAAATATTTTATCATCCCGGGCAACAATACCAAGGACGCATTCTTTATCGTTAAGAAACTTTGCTATACCGGGAAGAACCAGTTTTGCTCCCGAAAAGCTTAAATCTCTTATAATACAATTTCTAGGTATTCCATCCAGGGATATTTTTGCATTTTTGGATACCAGTCCCAGTATACGTAAACTATCTGCTGTAATATTAATTCTTTCGTCGGTGCGTTTCTTTGAATTTACATTAACTTCAAGCATCTGCCCCAGTATTGCTATAAGATCATCCGGTGGACGTTTAGTATAAACAAGATTAACAAAGTTAAGGTTTGGATTGTTCTTATTATAGGGGTTAAATCCTGAAACTTTGGCAGACACAAAAAATAAGAGTTTATTTTTTTTATCTTCAATACTAAAAGCGAATCTAAGGGCAACAAGGTTGTTTGCTTTTCTAATTAGCTCAAATGAATCCTGTCCCATATTAACTATTATTTTTGCATTTGTCATTGAAGTTGAATAAATTATACCTGGCCATTGTGTCCCCAGACATTTTAGGTAAACATGCTTAGGAAGAAGATTCAGATTTTGTGTCACTTCTTTTGTAAAAGTTACATCAATATCTTTGAAATTCTCATAGAATCTGTTTATTTGCTGACTTGTTAATACTGCCATAATTGTTTTAGATAGTAGTATCTGCTTAGTTTATTGTCAATATATTTAATTGAAAAAAACCCGCAGTGCCGCTTGGTGAAATATCTCTTGAACTCGTATGTCCAAGTGGGTGAACGCTTACCGGAATCCTGTACGATTCAAAGAACCACGCAATTCAACCAATAAATTTGTATCCCCAATAAATATTTTTGACCCAAGAGATCTCTATCACCTCCCGAACACCGCAGGAAAATTTATTTTATTGAGGAAATTACAAAACTCGAAGAGTTTTACAATTTCCTGCATTTTGAGCCGCTTATAATACCTTATCAGGGCAAACATTTATTGTTATTAAAGCGGCTCTATTGTTCTGTCTATTAAACTGATGATTTCAAGGGTCATCTGTTCAGCTTTAGCTGCATCTCCTTCATCCTGGATTTGCAT
>JALTGJ010000028.1 GCA_027077185.1 Spirochaetales bacterium
GGTCAGTATCTTGTAGATAATGCTAAGGGGAAAGGAAATAATCTTTACCTGTATGCCGGAGCTGCAAGTGATAATAATGCTTTTATCTTTTTTGATGGTGCATGGAGTGTTCTTCAGCCAAAAATTGCTGATGGTACATTTGTAATTAAAAACTCCAGTGAAGCAGTTGCTTTAAGTGGTAAAAAAGAATTATCAAGAGCTGAACTTGGAAAGATTATTGGCCAGGTTTCAACAAACTGGGATTTTAATTTTGCAAAGAATCTTGCAGAAGCTAATCTTACAACAGCAAGTGCTGCAGATAAGGGTGTCTGTTATATAGCTGCTCCTAACGATGGTACAGCAAGAGCTATTGCAGATTCATTTGCTGCTGATGGTGATGTAAGTAAGTATTATATTACAGGCCAGGATGCAGAAAAAGCTTCTGTTCAGTATATTATTGATGGGAAACAGTCTATGACAGTTTTTAAAGATGTTAGATCTTTGGTAGATGATGCTATTAGCGCAGCAATTACCTACCTTCAAGGCAAGACTCCAGTAGCTACAGGATCGTATCCTAATGGTGAAAAAGATGTTCCTGCAATGCAGACAAATGTTATTACAGTTACTTCTGATAATGTTAAATCTGTTTTAATTGACAGTGGATATTATTCTGCAAGTGATTTTACAGGACTCTAAAATATTAACAGTTTAATACTGGGTAAAAATTCAGGGTGGTGGTTTCTGGCCGCCACCCTTCTTTTTAATATACAAAAAAGAAATTTTATAATATTATGATTTAGTATTATATAATTGAAGGTGAAGGGAATGAGTAACAAAAAAATACTTGAAATGAAGGGTATCACCAAATTGTTTCCAGGTGTAAAAGCATTGGATAATGTGACTTTTAGTGTTAATGAGGGAGAAATTCATTGTCTGGTTGGCGAGAATGGAGCTGGAAAATCCACCTTAATGAAAGTTTTAAGTGGCGTTTATCCCTTTGGTACTTATGATGGGGATATCATCTTTTCAGAAAACATTCAGAAGTTTAAAGGTCCCGGTGATAGTGAAAAAACAGGGATTGCTATAATTTATCAGGAGCTTGAGTTATTTCCTGAACTTACTGTTTATGAAAATTTATTTCTTGGTCATGAGATACAGAAAAATGGTATATTAAACTGGAATGAAACTATAAAGCAGGCTGGTGAAGTTCTAAAAAAAGTAGGCCTGGATGTTAATCCTGAAACTAAAATTAAAGATTTAGGTGTTGGTAAACAGCAGTTAATCGAAATAGCAAAAGCATTAAGCAGAAATGTTAAATTACTTATTCTCGATGAGCCTACAGCCGCTCTAAATGAAAATGATTGTGATAATTTATTGCAGTTAATAAAGGATCTTCAGGTTCAGGGTGTTACTTCTATAATGATTACTCATAAGTTAAAAGAAGTTATTAGAATAGCTGAAACAGTTACTGTCTTAAGAGATGGACAGACTATTTGTACTCTGGATGCAAAAAAAGGTGAAGTATCTGAGAATATTTTAATTAAATATATGGTTGGAAGGGAAATCAATAATATATTTCCTCCCCGTAAACATGAAATATCACAAGATATAGGTTTGGAAGTAAAAAACTGGACTGCTTTTGACAGACAATCAGGTCGGAAGGTTCTTGATAATATATCACTGAATGTAAAAAAAGGGGAGATTGTAGGACTAGCCGGACTTATTG
>JALTGJ010000029.1 GCA_027077185.1 Spirochaetales bacterium
GTCCCTATACTTTTAACATCTGTAATCAATTTTGGTGTAATGGGATTGCTTGATATTCCACTGGGACCAACTACAGCTCTTATATCGAGTATAGCTGTGGGGATCGGAATTGATTATGCTATACATTTTATAGAAAACTATCGTGAATATTCTTTGAATCATTCGGATAAGCTGCAGGTAGCTAGGCTTACTATGGCCCATTCAGGGAGAGCAATATTGTTTAATGCCGTTGTTGTAATTGCGGGATTTATGGTGTTTCTTTTCTCACTATTCCCGCCAAACAGACAGCTGGGAGCACTTGTTTCCCTAAACATGTTTTCTAGTTTTTTAGGAACTTTAACAGTAATGTTTCTGCTTCTTTTTATATCAAATATATATTTTAAAAAGGGAAATAAAATCCCTGGGGAGGAATGATAAAAAGAATATGAATTATTATGCTGATATAAATATATATAGTTTATCATTTTTTAGAGGAGAAAAATAATGAAAAAATTAAAAGTTTTACTTTTAAGCATGCTGCTTGGGGCAATGGTAATTGGTTTTGCCCAGGCGCAGATTACAGGTCTACAGGTAATGGAAAATGTTTATAACAGACCGACGGGACCGGATATCCAGTCTACACTTACAATGACGCTAACTAACTCCAGAGGATCAAAAAGGGTTAGGGAGATTAAACAGTTTATTAAAGAGTTTGGGAATGATGAAAAAAAGATTATGTTTTTTATTGCTCCCTCAGATGTAAAAAATACATCATTTATGTCCTGGTCCTACGGTAATGGAAAGGCTGATGATATGTGGATTTATCTGCCTGCTCTTAAAAAAGTCAAAAGAATTTCCAGCAGCAGCAAGAGTGATTATTTTATGGGTTCGGATTTTACATATGATGATCTGGGAGGCCGCCATCCTTCTGATGATACACATAAGATATTAAGAGAAGAAACTGTTAATGGTCAGAATTGTTATGTTGTGGAAAGTGTTTCAAAAGACAGAAGTTATTTATATTCAAAAACAGTTTCCTGGGTTGTGAAAGGTGAGTGGTATGGAATGAAAAAAGAATTTTATGATGAAGATGGTGAGTTTCTTAAGAGGCTTACTGTAAAAGAATACAAAAAAGTTAATGGATACTGGGTTATTCCAGAAATGGAGATGTACAACGAACAGAAAGACCATACAACTCTCATGCAGCTTAGAGATATTAAAATTGGTGATGGTATAAAAGACAGCCAGTTTACGGAAAGAATGATGCAAAGGGGCATACGATAATGAAAAAAATGTTTATAATTTTTACTCTTACTACAGCGCTGTTAATTATGTCTGCAGCGGCTGCCGCAGCACAGGATCTGACATTCAGTGGTTATGCACGAAATAATACTGGTGTGCTTTTAAATGATAATATGGACTTTTCACAGGTTCAGAATACTCTGAATCTAAGTGCAGAATATTATGGAGATACCAGTGATTTTAAAGCCGATGTATACCTTAACCAGAATGGACTGAATGATATAGAAGCTGGAGTTAAGGAACTATATTTGGATATCCTTTTCGATTCCATGGACTTAAGAATTGGCAAACAGCAGATTATCTGGGGCAAGGCTGACGGAGCATTTATAACTGATGTTGTTTCTCCCAAAAATCTATCAAATTTTATTTTACCGGACTTTGATGAAATTAGAATGGGTGTTACAGGTGTAAAAGCTGA
>JALTGJ010000030.1 GCA_027077185.1 Spirochaetales bacterium
ACCTAATTATTCTCTGAAGCTTTTACCTTGTCTGTAAATTTAGATAGTTTGCTGAGAATGACCGTTATATCTGCCCCATATTAAAAGTATATGGAAAACCCCAGATAGGCCTTAAAATAGTTTGGTGAATATAGATTTTCACTTATCAGCCTTCCATCGGGCATCATAAAAGGGTTTAATCCAAAAGACTCAATTGCAAAATCTTCCGTTCCGTAATAATACTCCCCTGTTGTGGAACTTTGAGCATTTAAATTCGAAGGGGGAAGTATAAAAGAAAAAATATACGAACATCCAAGGTTAAATGCAAACCTGGGCAGAATAAAATATTCAAAGTCCAATGCACTTGTTAACCCCAGTCCAAGAAAATCCATGGAAACCTCGTATCTTTTAAAGGCTATCCCCTGATTTATTAAAATTGGCACATTATCGTAAACCTGATTAATTCGAATAATGTTAATATGGGGACCAAGACCTGCAGAGATGTTCATTTTCTGAGTAACGGAATAGACATAGGAAAAAACCAGACCAGCAGTGCTTGTAGTCTGATTAAGGGTGTAGTAATTTATATCTGCAGATAATTTTGTTTTAACAGCAGATTTTCCAAGTGGACTAAAACTGCCATCTTTTTCCCAGAAACCAAGTATAATAGGATCGAGTTGATCAAAGACATTATCATAAGCAGTCAGGTTTATCATTTCCCCAATAGTTCGTTTATCAAAAAACACATCATGGCCTTTAAGATCAAGATTAAGACTTAGCTTCCAGTTCCGGCCCAGCCGGTATGTCAGCCTGGCTCCTCCGGAACCTGCATGAATAAGACCATCCCCAACCTTAACAGCCTGGGCCTGGGGAACCAGCAAATATCTTGTGGGAGTCAGAAAAAAGGAAACACCAATCCCATTGGCCGTTACAAACTCATAGGCAATCTGCTTACCAAGCTCTATCATGGTATCCTTTGGAACAGATCTGCTGACTGCAGCTATAAGCTCTGTTGTTTCCACATCTATTAATTGAAGACTTATTATAAAACTATTATTTTCCGAGGTCACACTTCCATCTATAAGAAGCTTTATGCCCTGAATTTTCCCCGGCTCTATACTGTCATTTCCTTCAGTAATTCCAGAAAGGGAAAGTTTAATCTCCTCCAGGGAAGTATTTAATGCTTTTCTATCTATATATTTAAAAACAAGACTGTCTGATATGGATTTTTTTAGAAGCGCTTCTATGGCCTCACCTACATAATTATCCGCAGCAGCTTTAGAGGCATTTTTTATTTCGATTATAGAAACTGATTGTTTGGAAAAAAATGGTGTATCAGATTTTGCAGCAGTATAATCCGAAGCAAGTTCTTCTACCAGACCATTAATTGTGTTTGTAACTGATAGGGAGAAAAGCATTGCAGGAAGCAGCAGAAAAATAAGAATAAACTTTTTCATTTATTATCTCCTTACCTGAATAATTATACACCAAAACTGCTAATTAACAAAAGAAAAACTTACACTGGTGGATTTTTCGCCAGCTTTACTGTTCTGTGTTAGAGTAGAGCTTCTACTAAAGTTCTAAATGTGAAACAGCGCAAAAGGCCTCACTGGTTTTATATATTGTTTAGACTGAAGAGGAGGCCGCCTTTGGAGAAACAAACAGTCCCCATATTTCACTAAAAAGGACTCCACCAAGAATTATTACTCCACCAAGGAATTCCTGCAGGCCTATATACTCTTCAAGAAAAAAGTAACCCAGAATAATTGCTATTACAGGTTCCAGGGCATAAATAACAACAGCACGAACAGGAGTTGTCCCTTTCTGATATCTGTTCATTAAATATAGCGCTCCTACAGTTCCTGGTATAACAAGATAAGACAAGGCTATAAGCAGATTTACAGTAGGAACAAAAACAAGGGTTTCAGAAAAGGGTATTAGCATTACAGAAAACACTGCAGTAAAGAAAAATTGCAGACCGGAAAGAACACCAACATCATAAATTCTGGAATATTTATCCAGAAGAACTACAGTAAAGGCGTAACCCAAAGCAACCAGAACAGTTATAGAATCTCCCATATTCCAACCGGAAGCAGAAGGTGAAGTAAAAATTAACATACCTGTAAATGCTATTACAAGACCTATAAGATTAATAGGACTAACCTTCTTTTTTAGAAGAAGGAACTGCAATAGCGGGGTCATTAAAGCATAACCGTAGGATATAAGACTGGACTTTGCAACAGTTGTCATGGTCAGTCCAATTGTCAGCATTCCATAACCAACAAAAGTGGAAAAACCAAGTATTAACCCGGCTTTTACAAAACATGGGGATATAAGTCTGCGTCTTTTTATTATTACCGGAAGAAAAAATAAAAATGCCAGAAAAAAACGAACCACAACCATCAATAAGGGGGAAATATCACTTAGGCCTGCCTTTATTATTGGGAAGGTTCCTCCCCATATAAGAGTTACAAGAATTAACATAAGTTCACTTTTAAACTGTTCTTTACTTTTCATGGTTATAATTTGATATCAGAAAAGGGGGATTGTGACAATGGGAAAATTTGACAATAAATCCCATTTGGGATATATTAAGACCAAGGATGAAAACATGGCAAAAACACAAACAACAATACGAATAGAAGAAAATAATTATAAAAAAGCCAGGAAATTACTCAAAATTATCGGGCTAAGCTATTCACAGGCAGTAAATATGTTTAACAGCATGATTGTACTTAACCAGGGATTGCCATTTGATGTAAAAATTCCTAATAATCTGACATTGGAAGCAATGGAAGAAGCAAATAAACTGGAGGGGGATTATATTACATTAAATGATTTAAAAAGGACTACCTCTTCCACAAGAGTCCAAAGATCATAAATTAGTTGGTACTTTTAAAGAATTTCGTGAACTGCATATTTCTGGAGATCTGTTAATTATATATTCAATTGAAAATGATATTTTGAAACTTGTTCGAATAGGGACACATGCTCAGTTATTTGAGTAGCCTTAAACTACATGAATGACTTCATGTTTAAATTATCTCGTGAGCTTTTCTTCATCCAATAATAATTTTCCTGGATCATTCCTAATAACAATAATACCATGAAAATGATCGGGCATAAGAACATACTCATCAAGGGTAATATTTTCAAAATAAGAAGGTATTTTATTCCACTGATTATCAATTATTTTACCAATTCGGGTTAGTTTACAATCTATCTGATAAGGGAAAGATATTTTGTTTGAGTTATGATCAGATACATCACCATGGGCAGGGGCATGTTTATCCCTATCTTTACCTCCATCCCCGGCTAGCCCCACCCCATATAAGAGTTACAAGGATTAACATAAGTTCACTTTTAAACTGTTCTTTACTTTTCATGGTTATAATTTGATATCAGAAAAGGGGGATTGTTGCTATAATCAATAAGAGATTTTGACAAAAAAATAGTCATAGATAGATATTCATATATAAATGATATAGAATCTATAATATGAAAAATCGATATATTATCAAAATAACTATTATTTTATTGTTGACTTTTATACTTTTTTTCCCAGCTTGCAGCAGCGATACTCCTGCAAGCCCCGTTTCATTATTACCTGGAGATATTATTATCACGGAAGTAGGAAGTGGTTATTATATCAATGGTTCAAGATGGCTGGAAGTTTACAATAAAAGTTCTGAAGCCGTTAATTTATCAAGGTATAAGTTAAAAACATGGGCATATGACAGTTCCGATAGTAAAATTTACTTAACAACTTTTGATCTGCCAAGTCTGACTATCCAACCTGGTGGCTATTCAATCATCAGAGGGAAAACTACAGATTATTTTACCAATAGTGATAATATCGTATATATTAGTTCCGGAACAAAAACTCCTTATTGGCAGAGTGGAGGATTTATAGAACTACTTATTGATGGAATTACAAATGATTTTGTACGGTTTGGGGCAGAAACAAATATTCCTGGAACCTCCGGTAACTGGGATGTATCAAGTGCGCCCGCGCTACCCTTTGGAGCAGAATCTGATTTTGGGAAAAGTATTGCACGAGACGGATCAAACTCCGATACAAACAGTGGAACAGACTGGACACTTACAGAATTTGCAACTTTCGCAGGTCCAAATGATATAGTTTCTACTACAGATACTGATAGTGACGGTATTCCGGATGAAAGTGAGACAGCTCCCGGGGATACTTTCGCAGGGCTGCCTCTCTATGATTGGGGTGCAAGAATTGGTGTAAGGGATATATTTATTCATATAAACTATATGGACTCCACCGATGAAGGGGTAATACCCAGAGAAGAAGCACTTCAAAAGGTAGTAGATACATTTGCAAATTCTGGGCAAAATATAGCAATCCATTTTGATGTGGGAGATCTATATGATAACTCGCCGGGTACGAATGTTGCCAGATTCGATCTTGACGATAAAAATCACAAAGTCCCATTTGCTGAGGCAGTAACCCTTGGTATTGTTTCAGGCAAAGCTAATCTATATACATATAAAAATAATTACATGGACCTTGCCAGAAAACAAATTTTCCACTATTTACTTTTTGGTAATACCCAAACAGGGTCACCAAAGGGCTCTTCCGGACTTGCAGAACTAAATGGAAATGATTTTATGGTTACTCTGGGAGAATGGGAGCTTGATTCCAGTAATACAACAAATACCAACTATCTGATTAATTTTCAGGCAGCAACCATAATGCATGAACTGGGACATAACCTTGGATTGCACCATGGGGGAGATGTCGATGAGAATTATAAACCCAATTATATAAGTATTATGAATTATCTGTATCAGTTATCCGGATTACCGACAGATGGTGTAAGCGAAGGTGACAGATATTATTTTGATTATGACCCTGATCCTTATGTTCATGGAATCGCATTTTATAGTGATCTTACTAATGGACCGGATAAAACAACCTTTAAGCTCGATTATTCTGGCGGTACAGCGGCGAATATTAATGAAAACTCTATCACTGAATCAGAGGGGCTTAGATGGGGTGTTGATAATGCGATAGATTATAATCTTGACAGTGATACTACCGATTCAGGACTTTCTATGTCAATAAATAGCAACGGAGGATCTACTGATGCGGGGATTACAACCATCAGCGATTTTAATGACTGGGCATCCCTGAACCTTCTTTTTATGCGGGAATGGAGTGGAGATATGTCTGGCGCATCAATACATCAGGAAACTTCTAAAAATATTATTTTCATGCCAAATCCGGCACAGAATGATTTTCAGCAAATATACCCGGAGCACCCCCTTAAAAATGTTTCCAAAAGGATGAAAAAAAATTAAATATGATAAAACGGAAATTAATATTGTTGCTGGTAGCTATATTTG
>JALTGJ010000031.1 GCA_027077185.1 Spirochaetales bacterium
GTTTGCAAAGGCCGGTTTCAGCTTAAATGATGAATTGGAAGTAGTAGTAACTCATAAAGGGGAACAACGTTATAGAGGCATTATTCCTTATGTCCGTTCCTTTGGCTCTGTTGGAATGGGAGAACCTCTGTTATATGTAAATTCATTATTAAATGTAGCAGTCGGCCTACACCAGCGTAATTTTGCAGAAACTTACAGTATAGGCATTGGTCCTGAATGGGAAATTAATTTTAAAAAATTTAGATAAATGAGTTTTAAATGTAAAAATACTTAACAATCCAAAATATAATATTGGTAAGTTTAAAACATAGAATAATCTTATTAGCATTTTTTTCAGCTTGACTTACAAATCCGGGGCATTATAATTATTGTATGGGGGCATAATGGTATCAACTCAAAAATCAATACTCCTGGTAGAAGATGATGCAATAATCGCACTAAACCAAAAACAACAACTTGAACATATTGGATATATAATATTTCATTCTTTTAAAGGTGAAGACGCTGTAGAATTAATTGAAAAAAATAAAATAAATATCGATTTAATTCTAATGGATATTGATCTTGGTAAAGGAATTGACGGGACTTCTGCAGCTAAGCAAATTCTTAAAATCAAAGAGCTTCCAATATTATTCCTTTCCTCCCATATAGAAAAAGAAATGGTTAATAAAACCGAATCAATTACTTCTTATGGATATGTAGTAAAAAATTCAGGTATTACTATAATTGATGCATCAATAAAAATGGCATTTAAGCTTTTTGCAGCTCATAAAGAAATTCTTAAACATAAAAATGCTGCTGAAAAAGCAAATATTGAACTTAATTTAAATAATAGGAATCTTAAAGCTACTAACAAAAATCTAAGAAGACTTGACCGTGCTATAGAAACCACAAAGGATACTATTTTTATTACTGATACCAAAGGCACTATTACCTATATTAATTCCCAATTTACTAAAACCTATGGATATACTAAAGAAGAGGTTATTGGAAAGCTAAATCCAAGAATTCTCACTCCAGGAGGATATACCGATAAAGAAAATAAAGATTTTTGGATAATGGTTAAAGCAAAGCACCATTTCCAATGTCAGTATCAAAATATAACTAAGTTTGGAAAACTTCTTGATATAGAATCAACTATTGATCCCATATTTGATGAAACTGGAGAATTAGTTGAATTTGTTCAAATACACAGGGATATAACTTCAAATAAAAAAATTGAAAAGGACTACAAAAAACTATCAAACAGTACAAACACTTTGGAAAATATTCTGAACAGCTTCGAAGAAGCTATTTGGTCTGTTGACAGAAAGTTTAATTTTACTTTTATTAATTCGTATTTTGCAGGAGACTTTAAAAAAGGCTTGAATAGAGAAATAAAGCCGGGAATGCATGCTTTTCACAATATTCCTCCTAAGTACCAGAAAATATGGAAGCCAAAATATGAGGAAGCCCTTAAAGGAAATAGAATTAGCTTTGAATTTGATGAAGATGAAAAAAGAGGGAAAAAATATTTTAGAGTAAATCTAAATCCAATACATAAAAATGGCAAAATAACAGGTGTTTCTGCCATATCTGTTGACATTACCAGTCAAAAACTTGAAAAACTTAAAGCCATTAAAGAATTAAAGCGATCCCAGCAGTATCTGAATATTGCAGAGGTTATGTTTGTGGCTATTAATAAAGAAGGGATTATAACCCTGGTTAATAAAAAAATGTGTGAAATTAGCGGCTATACTGAGAATGAATTATTAGGTAGTAACTGGTTTACAAAAATGATACCGAAGCGACTGCAGGCAGAAATTATTCCAATATCAAAAAAATTACTCAATAGTGAAATTGAACCCGTAAAATATTACCAAAATCCCATACTGACAAATAAGGGGAAAGAAGTAATTGTAGACTGGCATAATACAATTCTTAAAGATAATTCTGGAAATATTACAGGACATTTAAGTTCAGGAATAGATGTTACCGATAAAATACTTGCAGAAAATCAAATTACTAAATTACTTGCAGAAAAAGATCTAATACTTAAGGAAGTCCATCACAGAATAAAAAATAATATGACGACCCTGATAAGTCTTATTGCCCTTCAGTCAAATTCTGTTACAAACAAAGATACCGAAAATGCTTTAATGGAAATTGAAAATAGAATACGAACTATGATGGTTCTTTATGAAACACTTTTCCAGTCTAAAACATATGATTCCACCTCTACAGGAATATATTTTTCTGCATTAGCTGATAATATAATACAAACTTTTCCTTATTATAAAAAAGTGAATGTAAAAAAATCTATTTCAAATTTTCAGATAGATGCAAAGAAAATTTTTCATATTGGAATTATTATAAATGAACTAATAACCAATGCAATGAAATACGCTTTCACAGAAAAAGAAAGCGGTATATTGTCAATATCTATAAGTAAAACAGAAAATACCATAGATCTAATAGTTGAAGATAATGGAATGGGTATTCCTGAGAGTATAGATATTAATAAAAACCCAGGATTCGGTATGAGACTCATTAAAATGCTGACCGAACAAATGGAAGGCAGTATTAAAATTGAAAATAAAACAGGTACAAAGATAACTATAAAAGTAAAAAACTGATAATTTATATCTTAGTCTATACGGATACTATTATAAAATAGCTTTTCAATCAAAGCGCACTTGCCCACCCCATTTTGCTGTAAGAAGGCTAACCAAGGGATTAACAGTTAAAGAAACAATCATACCAATTGTTCCTGCTTCAGGTGACGAAAACCCATAGGTATACATGCCGAGAGTTACTCCAAGTCCTGTAACAGCAGAAGCCCAGGCACCAAACTTATTTGTAAAACCGGTAAAAAGCCCCCAGACAAAGGGACCCAGAAAAGCTGCTCCAATAGCTCCCCATGAGACTCCAAGTATAGAAACAATAGTTGATGGTTTTATTAGTGCAATAATTACAGATAATATAATAAAAAACACACTTCCGAATCTCATAAGTATAGTTAAACCTCTGTCACTTACATTTTTATTTATAAAACCTGCATAAATATCCTTTGTAAGGGAAGAACTTGAAATTAGAACAAGAGAAGCCAGGGTTGACATTGAAGCAGATAAAATAAGAATTAGAATTATTACAAACAAATAATCAGGTACAACTATCCCCATTAAAGCAGGCATTAATGCGTCTACGTTAAATCCGCCTCCGGCAAAAACAGAAGGGGCAGATTCAGGGTTAATATAATATCTGGTTGTTGATCCCACAAAATAGGCTATTCCGCCTATTAATAAAGCAAAAGCAGTAGATGCAGCCATTCCTGTCTTAATTGATTTTCTATCTTTAATTGCATAGAATTTCTGAACAAGCTGGGGCATGGCAAAGGGAGCTACACTGGTAAGAAAAGCAAGAGAAAAAAGAGGCCATAAGCCGGGAGGGCCAACAATAGAAGTAAGTTTTGGATTAATTTGGGAAAGACTCTCTGTAATATTTCTAATACCCCCTGCTCCGGTCAAAGTAAAAACCAACAGCATTATTACCCCGATAGTCATTACCATTCCAAAGAAGGTGTCAAGAACCGCCATAGATTTATATCCGCCCATTACCAGGTATACAGCTGTAAAAATTCCCATAAAAATAACTGCCTGCCAGTATTCAATACCATTAAATGATGATTTAAAAAGATAGGACAAGCCTATAAATACAGCTCCCGAATAGGGTATTAGAAAAACAAAAATTACGGCAGAAGCAAACAATTTCAGTCCCTTGCTGTTATACCTGACAGTCAGATATTCACTCATGGAGCTAACATTAAGTTCTGTGGAAACTTTCTTTATTCTCCAGGCAAGAAGCCACCAGACACCAAGAACACCTATAAAGGCATTACAAATTCCAATCCATACACCGGAGTAACCAAAGCCCCATCCAACTTTCCCTGCAAACCCTATAAAAACTACGGCCGAAAAATAAGCTGTTCCATAGGAAAAGGCAGTCATCCAGGGTCCTATTTTACCCCCCCCAAGTAAAAAATCAGAGAAACTTTTTGTCTTTTTCATTCCCCTTATTCCAAAAAATATAATAGTTAGGGCATAGAGTACAAGCACAATAATTCTGACTGTCATTTAAAACCTCTGATGATTAAAATTTATACCTTTATCATAGACATTATACTCAACTTATGTAAAGGTCTATTATGCTGGAGGGAAAAAATGATTCACAAAAAATTAATGGAATATTTTATTAAACTTGCCAGGGAGCACTACCCTGAGGGCTTTAACAGCGTAACTGTTCCCCCTCCTGTTTTTACTGCAATGGGTGCAGAATTTCTAAATATTGATACCGAAAATGCAACAATGACAGTCAAGTTCCCTGTTCCCGAAAATACACTTAATCCATTTGGAAGTATGCAGGGTGGAATGATTGCAGCAGCAGTGGATAATACAGTAGGACCATTAAGCATGATTACTGGTCCAGTTAACTTTACCAGAGACATGACTCTAAAATACAAAAAACCTGTAAAAGGTGACTTTGATTTTATAACTGTAAAAGCAAAATTTACTGAAAAAAAAGGAAGACGTCTCTTTTTTTCTGCAGAAGTTTTTAGTCCCCTGGGAGAACTTCTGGTAAGTGCAAAACTTATGAACTGGATAATTGGTGAACAAATTTAAATATTTGACATGGTGGATATATGGGTTTATCCTTATTTAAGGGAAAGTATGAATCACAATATTCGTTTTTATCTTATAACAAGCTTGCTTGGCTTAACTGTTATGGTTGCAGGTATATCTTTATTTTTTGGAACATACCAAATCAATAAAGCAGTTATCACTGAAGCTAAAAACAGAATAAATTTTGATCTTAGAACGACTATTGAAATTTATTCCAGTATAGAAAAACAAATTAATTCCAGTCTCTCCCTGACAGCCCTTGATCAGGGTTGGGTCAATTGCGTTAATGGATATAATCTTGAACATATAAAAACAAGGCTTTCAGATTTATCTACAATTATTGGATTAGACTTTTCGGGATTTCTAAAAAATGACTATACAACCATCTGCCGCCAATCCGGATATAATATTACTAATCCGGATCCTGTTATTAATCCTGTTGCAAAAATTGCTTTGGCTAAAAAATCAACTATTTCAGGAACCTTTATACTTACTCAGGAAGAAATAAAATCTGAAGATCCGAAACTAGCACAATTGACTGCAGTAAGTATAAATAACTATTCCAATAACAATCAAATAAATCGGGATAAAGAAACTTCTTGTTTGACAATTGTAACAGCTGTACCTGTTTATGAACAGAACCTCTTGCTTGGCGTAATTTATGGAGGTATTGTTATTAACAACAGTACTTC
>JALTGJ010000032.1 GCA_027077185.1 Spirochaetales bacterium
ATAATGCAATTTTAATAGACTCAGTTTCCAAAAGGTATTCTGCCTGTGGTGCGAGAATCGGCTGGATTATTACAAAGAATAAAGAACTTCAGAATCTAATATTAAAATTTGGCCAGGCAAGACTTTGCCCTCCTACTGTGGACCAGCTTGCAGCCTCTGCTGCAATTGATACACCTGTGAGTTATTTTGAAGATGTTATAAGGGAATATAAAGATCGAAGGGATTTTGCTTTTGCTGAACTGACAAATATTCCAGGTGTTATAGCAAAAAAACCTGAAGGTGCTTTCTATATGGTACTTGAATTACCTGTATCTGATGCAGATGATTTTGCAAAATGGCTTCTGTCTAATTTCAGGTTAGAGGGAGCAACCACCATGATAGCTCCTGCAGGTGGTTTCTATTCTACCCCGGGGCTTGGGGAAAATCAGATTCGCCTTGCATATGTCTTAAATAAGGACGATTTAAAGATTGCCATTAATATATTAAGGGAAGCTTTAAAAGTTTATCCAGGAAGATTGTAGCATACAATAGCTTTTCCTGATCTGCCATCTACTCTAATATCCATAGGGTTTTCAAAGCAGATATGTCTTATAAATTCATTTTCGAATTCGCTATCCATTTTTGATAAAATATCCAAATCGAAAATTCCATCATTGACATATGGATTAATGGTTAGATAAGCACATCCCAGGGAAGTAATGTTTTGGAAAAAATGAGTCCCCTGGCTGGGTTCGACCCGGAAGTTGTCTGTTCCGGCTTCTGTAATTATTCTTGCATGGGAAATATCAGTCCAGTGAATGGGAATTCCCAGCCATGGATCAGTTGACCCCAACCTTCCTGGAACAATAAGCACATAATTTTTTCCTGTATTATCGAATTGAGAGTTTAGTTTTCCAATCATTTCCCCCATTAATTTAGTTTTACCCGGATCAAATGTTTCCGGTTTAATATAGATAAGATCCTGAATATTTTTGTAAACACCATTACCCATTGCTTTTTCAGAATAAATAATAATATTTTTGCTATTATCGATATTTATATCTGTTTCTGATCCTTCCAAACCTTTTACAATTGGTCTTATCTGGAGAAAACTGAAAAGTTTTGGATCATTTTCTTTTGTATCCAAATTTACTGCAAACTCAATTTCAATGGGAACATTCATGCTGTCTTCTCCCATTTTAAGAATTGTTTTAATAATTTCGGATAAAGGGAACATAGAATATTTAAGTATACTGGAGAAAGTTATAATTCTTTTACCCTTTCTTGCTGTTCCATCTCTTAAGCGGTTGTTCTGGAAATCATAAGTAGAAGCAAGCATTTTAAGAGAGTTATCGTTTTCTGCCTCTTCAATTGGGAGATGCAGAAGGTTTAATTTTTCATCAGATGAAGTCAGTTTTCCGGTCTTCTCCATATTTAAGGCATAAAATTCTTTTTGAGTTGATTTTAACGCCAGAGCCGGATTTGATAACTGGATAACTTTTTTTGGGTGAAAAGGAGAGAAACGCAGTGATATACCACCGTCCACCACCGTTTTGCCCAGTCCAAATGCTATGTTCACAATTCCTTCTTCTGCTGTTTCAGATCCAATAGGATAAAAATTCAGTGATCTGGCCACACCGGAAATATTGGGATAAAATTTATTATCATAATTATTCCCTGTAATTTCCTGAATAATAACAGCCATTTTTTCATCTTC
>JALTGJ010000033.1:0-4173 GCA_027077185.1 Spirochaetales bacterium
CAATGTTTCGGTTCTGAATACAGGGACATAATCCAGGTATTTCTCGTCTGAATTTTCAATTCTTGCTTTGTAGAGGAGAGTATTTTCCTTTTCATTTGAATCGACCCTTACATATCTTGCTCCTCTTTTATAAGCTTCTGCTGCTATAATTGATGCAAAGTTCCAGTGAACAGGTTCTGTTCTTATTAATAGATTCTGCCCTTTTTGAAGGTTAAGGCTTGTTAGTATAACGTTTGCGTATTTCTCTAAAAATGTCATATCTGCTCCTTGGGATGCATAGGCGAGCAGGGACGGAGTCCCGACCAGCCTGTACTATTCGATTGTTAAATATTTTTCCGCTATTTCTATTAGACCTTCAGATATATTCTCATTAAGCAGATCGTCTTGTTTGTATCGTTGGATTGTTTTTTCGGATATTTTAAGAGTACCTGAAAACTCTTTTTGAGGCATTTTTAACTCTTTTTGTACATAATTGAAATTATTTCTTGGTAATCCTAAATACCGGGGTACTGTTTCAGCAATTTGCATAATGTCCTCCGTTTAAAATATGGCGACAAATGAGGTTCTGGTCAAGGAAATTCAAGGCCTTATGTGAAATATACCTTAGCCTTCATACTTCCAGTGTCTTTTATAAGAAAGAGAATCAGGCAGTTCCAGATATTTGTCTATTTATTTAAATGTAGTTCTAATCAGAAAATTCTTATTCATAAATTGATTATTCTTTTCTCCGAAGATATTTTCTGTATTAAAAAACTGTTATAATAATTCACCCTTCCAAACCTGTATTTTAGTTATAGGTTTTTGGCTTTTCAGAAAATCCTTCAGGTCCTACCAGTAAATGCGTAAGTGTTCTTTCATCATTTTCCATTCTCCAGGAAAGTAATTTTTTTACGTATTTCAACACAATTTCTGAATATGATGGATCTTCAGAAAGATTATGAAGCTCATCGGGGTCATTTTGAAGATCAAATAAAAGATCCGGCATTTCTGCAAAGTGAACATACTTGTAATCATTGTCCCTTATTACATTTAAAGATGATCTTTCGAAATCAGTGCCTGGTTCATCATATCTAAAATCAACCTCCCAATGTGCTTCGGTTCTAAAGTTTTTAGGTTTTGCACCAAATAAAAATGGAAGTAGAGAACGACCGTCACACTGAATAGGGATATCTCCACCGAAAATATTAAGAGCAGTTGGTAAAATATCAATAATCTCGGTAAAAGCACTTACTCTGTAACCTCTCTCTACATGCCACTCCCCCTCAGGTATCCGGATAATCAGGGGCACATGAAAAGTCTGATCAAAATAGGGTGCCTGCCCAATAATATGGTGATCACCAAGTTGGGCTCCGTGGTCACTGGTAAAGATAATTACGGTGTTTTCATACTGGCCGGTCCTTTTAAGGAGCTCTATAATCCGGCCAATATTAGCATCCACTTCTGTCATGAGCCCGTAATATGTAGCCCTCAGCTGCTTAAGTGATTTATCATCCCTTGGATAAATTTCGGCCGAATAATCTCCCCTGGCTAAAGACTGCATTATCTTATATTCAAGTAGTGAATGTTGATTTCCTTCCTCTTTGCTGGTTGGTGCGCGCTTAAAAGTTGGAACTTTATCCGGTGAATACATTTTATTGTATGGCTCCGGTGCAAGATAAGGCCTGTGAGGTTTTAGATAGCTCATATGGAGAAACCATGGTTTCGTACCGGATTTTTTAATAAATTTTTCAGCATTATAGGTAACAAATGCTGTTTCACTCAGTTCTTTGGGGTAGGGTGATGGTGAATAGGTTTTTCCCCGCTCCTCCGCTCCTGGATAGTCTTCAACTGCTTTGTAATAAAGGTCTCTGGGATTATCAGGAACAGGGTAACCTTTTTCTTCCAGCCACAGAGCCCAGTCTTCCGGGAATTCTTCACTTGACATAGCAAGACATTTAAAGCCTGGTAGAATACTTTCGTATGTTTTTAGATCAGGATCATTGGGGGAGAATAAACGGGGATCCTGGGTAGTATCGGTATATCCGACAAGAGAGGAAGCATACCCAAGTTTTCTAAACTCGAGAGCAATATTAGTATGTCTGGCATCAAGAGGCGTTCCGTTTTCAACTGACCTGTGGTTCTGCATGTACATACCTGTATAAAGAGATGCTCTTCCTGGACCGCTTGGAATACACTGGGTAAAGTGATTTTTAAAGAGAACACCATCAGCCGCCAGAGCATCAAGATTCGGGGTTTTAACAACAGGATGATCCAATAGAGATAAACACTCAGCTCTCCACTGGTCAGTAGTAATAAATAATAAGTTTTTCTTTTTCATTTAACCTTCATTCCTCCATTGCTTCTTATCCTCTGTTATTTATAGGTCTTAGGCTTAACAGTAATACCTTCGGTTCCAGCCAGCATATATGCGAGGGTCCTCTCATCATTTTCCATTCTCCAGGAAAGTAACTTTTTAGCGTATTTCAACATAATCTTTGTATATGAAGGGTCTTCAGCAAGATTATGAAGCTCATCGGGGTCATTTTGAAGATCAAATAAAAGATCCGGCATTTCCGCAAAGTGAACATACTTGTAATTGTCGTCCCTTATTACATTTAAGGAGGATCTTTCAAAATCAGTGCCTGGTTCATCATACCTGAAATCAACCTCCCAATGTGCTTCGGTTCTGAAGTTCTCAGGTTCGCTGCCATAGAGAAATGGAAGCAGGGAACGACCGTCACACTGTACAGGAATATCTCCTCCGAAAATATTAAGAGCAGTTGGTAAAATATCAATACTCTCTGTAAAGGCGTCTATGCTGGCTCCCTTTAGAATTTCTCCTGCTTTACCAGGGATACTTATAATCAGTGGTACATGAAAAGTCTGATCAAAATAGGGTGCCTGCCCAATAATATGGTGATCACCAAGTTGGGCTCCGTGATCACTTGTAAAGATAATTACGGTGTTTTCATATTGGCCGGTCCTTTTAAGAAGCTCTATAATCCGGCCAATATTATCATCCACTTCTGTCATGAGTCCGTAATATGTAGCCCTCAGCTGCTTAAGTGTTTTAGTATCCCTTGGATAAATATCAGTAGAATAGGGGCCGCTGTTTATAGTCTGGTTAAGCTTATATTCGAGTAATGGATGCTGTTTCGCCTCCTCTTCTACAGAAGACGCACGTTTACAATCCTGAACATCATCTGGAGCGTAAAGCTTATTGTATGGTTCCGGTGCAAGATAGGGTCTGTGAGGTTTTAGATAACTTACATGAAGAAACCAGGGGCTGGTGCCGGACTTTTTTATAAATTTCTCGACATTGTATGTTACAAATGCCGTTTCACTCATTTCTTTAGGATACGGAGCAGGTGCATAGGTTCTACCTCGATTTTCTGCTCCGGGGTAATCCTCGACAGCTTTGTAATAAAGGTCCCTGGGATTATCAGGAACAGGATACCCCTTTTCTTCAAGCCACAGAGCCCAGTCCTCCGGGAATTCTTCACTTGACATCGCAAGACATTTAAAGCCTGGTAGAATACCTTCGTATGTTTTTAAATCCGGATCGTTGGGGGAGAATAAACGGGGATCCTGGGTAGTATCTGTATATCCGACAACTGCGGGAGCATATCCCAGTTTTCTAAACTCAAGAGCAATATTTGTGTGCCGGGCATCGAGGGGCGTTCCGTTTTCCACCGATCTGTGGTTCTGCATATACATCCCCGTATAAATAGAGGCCCTGCTTGGACCGCATGGAATACATTGTGCAAAATGGTTCTTAAATGTAACTCCTTCGGCTGCGAGGGCATCAAGATTTGGAGTTTTAACAACGGGATGATCCAATAGAGATAAACATTCAGCCCTCCATTGGTCTGTAGTAATGAATAATAAATTCTTCTTTTCCATATTCTTTATCAATACCTTTATCTTACGACAATCTCAGGATTCTTATATAAAACTCTCGTTATATCATGTCTTTGAGATATGTCAAGTTCTATTCTTTATTTTTAACCCATGTTTGTCATAATTTCTGTCTGTTTTGTTTTTAAGTATTCAACCTGTTGTTTATTACTTGTTTCTCTATCTTTCAGTTGAAACTGCAGTGCTCCTTTAAGTGACAGAGATTCTGCATAATGACAGGAGATAAAATGTCCAGGGAATACTTCTTTAAGCTCCGGTATTTCATTTACACACCGG
>JALTGJ010000033.1:4183-15074 GCA_027077185.1 Spirochaetales bacterium
GTTGTTGTCAGCATGCTTACATCTGGGGTGAAAAGGGCAGCCGGTCGGAGGATTAACCGGACTTGGCTGTTCTCCCTGCACAAAAAATTTCTCCATTTTTATATCAGGATCATCCGGGGGAATTGCAGACATAAGTGCTTCTGTATAGGGATGCTTAGGTTTGTAATAAATTTCTTCGGTAACAGCCATTTCAACTATTTGGCCAAGGTACATAACTGCTACCCTGTCACATGCATAGGCTACTGCACTTAAATCGTGGGCAACAAACAGATAGGTAAGATCCAGTTCCTGTCGCAAATCTTTTAATAAGTTTAGTATCTGCGCCTGAATGGAAACATCAAGAGCCGAAACAGCTTCGTCACAAACTATGAATTGGGGGTGCATAATAAGAGCTCGTGCTATGGCAATTCTCTGCCTTTGTCCTCCGCTGAAGGCATGGGGATAACGGCTAAGCTGAGAAGTCTTTAATCCGCAGAGGACCGCCATATTTTTAATTTTTTCGTTAAGTTCATCTCCACTGGCTAATTTATTTGCTATAAGAGGTTCACCAATAATGTCTCTTACTGTCATTCGCTGGTTTAGTGATGCATAAGGATCCTGGAAAATCATCTGCATATTACGCCACTGATGGCGCAGCTCTCCGCGTTTTAATTTTGCAACATCTATCTTATCTTCTCCCGTATTAAACAGAACCTCTCCTCCGGTAGGTTCAATTAAATGGATAAGAGTTCTTCCCAGAGTTGTTTTGCCGGATCCGCTTTCTCCTACCAGTCCAAGATTTTCACCTTTTTTTATTGTAAAAGATACATTATTTACAGCTTTAAGCAGAGATTTGTGTTTACCGAATATACCGGTTTTACCTACAGGGAAATGTTTCTTCAGATTTTTAATTTCAACTAGTGTACTCATTATTGCTCCTCCCCTTCCTTGTAAAGATGACATGCAACCTGCTGGTTTTCTGAAATTTTCCGGAGATCAGGAAAAGAATTATCACAAATATTTTTCATAAAATAATCACATCTGTCATGAAAAGCACATCCTTTTGGTCGGCTGAACAAAGTCGGTACACTTCCACGAATAGGTTCCAGCCTTTTGCGGTCTTCCAGATCACCTAGTCTGGGGATTGCATCCAGTAATTTCATTGTATAGGGATGTTTAGGGTGTTTAAAGATTTCTTTAACAGGGCCTTTTTCTACAATACTTCCCATATACATAATAGCCACATCATCCGCAATCTGTCCTACTACACCCAGATCATGGGAAATAAAAATGATTGAAGTTCCGAATTCTTCTTTTACTTCATTCATAAGATCAAGAATTTGTGCCTGAATTGTAACATCCAGGGCCGTAGTAGGTTCGTCTGCTATAAGAAGCTGGGGATTACACGAAAGGGCCTTTGCTATCATGGCTCTCTGCCTCATTCCTCCGGAGAACTCACCAGGGAAACGGTCAACTGCTTTTTCGGGATCAGCAAGTCCTACTTTTTTTAAAAGTTCAATAGTGGTCGCTCTGGCCTCTTCTTTTGTGTTTTTTTTATGCTGTTGTATTACTTCAATAATTTGATGTCCAATAGTATAAAGAGGTGAAAAAGAACTCATAGGTTCCTGAAATATCATTGAGGCCATTCCACCCCTAATCTCCTGAATTTCTTTACCTCTTGGATTAAGTTTTGCAATATCAACAGTTTCATCTTTATCAGTTCCGTTAAAAAGAATTTCTCCTTCAACAATTTTTAACTCTTTTGCCAGCAGCCGGAGTAGGGACAGGGAGGTAACACTCTTACCGCATCCACTTTCTCCCACAAGAGCAAGCACTTTTCCAGGCTCCAGGTTAAAATCCAGACCACAGACTATGGGAATTAAGGTTTTATCAAGGTGCCATGAAATTTGCAGGTTTTTTACCTGTATTAAATATTTTTTCTCCATTCCGGGTAGTCTCCTATTTTGAAAAGGGATCTGCTGCGTCCCTAAGGCCATCGCCAAGAAAATTAAAGGCCAGTACAGATATAACAACAAACAAGGCAGTTATAAGCAGCCATGGTATTTGTGATAAAGTGTTAATATTCTGCGCCGAGTAAAGAAGAACCCCCCAGCTGACAATAGGTTCCCGAAGACCCAGACCAAGAAAACTTAAAGAAGTTTCGGCCAGAATTATATAGGGGAATGAGATTGTCAGATCTACTATGATATAACTCATAAAGGATGGGAGCATATGATTAATAATAATTCTCCGGTCAGTGCATCCAGCTAATCTGGCAGAAAGAATAAAATCTTCCTCTCTCATTGAGAGAAGTTTACTTCGAACGCGCCGCCCCAGATTGGTCCAGCCGACAGATGCAAGAATTACTGTTACAGCAATATAGACCTTTAAAGCAGACCATTCCCTTGGCAGTGCTGCTGCAAGAGCCAGCCACAGCGGAAGTGTTGGAATAGAACGGAGGAACTCCATCATGCGCATAATAATTTCATCTACCGCACCACCGAAATAGCCTGCTATACCTCCCATAAACAGCCCGATTAGAAATACAAAAGATACTCCAATAGCTCCAACAGAAAGAGAGATTCTTGTTGCAAACATAAGCCTTGAGAAAATATCTCTCCCAAGCTGATCCGTTCCAAAAATATTTATCATTCCCTCTTTGACCCCAAACAGATGCAGGTTCATTTTGAATAATCCTAAAACCTTATAGGGTTCACCCTTTACAAAAATAGAGATTGGAATAATTCTTGATGTATCCGGTATGGCACGTAATTTTAAAGTTTCAGGATCACGTTTATTGTCCCATCCGTAAATAAAGGCCTGAAAGTGAAATTTCCCTTCGGAATCAAAGTTATGGATTTTCATGGGGGGGGACTGAAGGTATTCTTTATTACGGTTTCCGGCAGAGTAGGGGGCTATAAATTCAGCAAAAATTCCTATAATTATAAAAACAACAAGGATGCTTCCTGCAACTAGGGCCATTTTGTTTTTTTTAAACTGCCACCACATCAACTGCCAGTGGGTTGCAACATCCCTTCTGTTAACTTTTGTAGTGCTAAGATCTGTATTAATGTTATCTTTCATTTTATATCCGCCTTTCCCATCCGTAAGCGCGGATCAAGGATCATTAGAAGAATATCTGATATAAAGGTTCCTATTATAACAAGAAAGCTCATGATAAGTATTAAGGCGCCGGCCAGATACATGTCCTGGCTTAGCAGTGAATTTATATACAAAGGTCCAAGTGTCGGAAGAGATAAAACTATCGCAATTATTGGAGCTCCGGAAACTATTTTGCTTAATTCCCACCCCAGGGTTGAAGCTATGGGATTAAGTGCCATACGAACAGGATACCTCATGAGCAGCTTGAATTCTGGAATACCGCCTGATCGTGCAGATGTAACATACATCTTGTTCAGTTCATCAAGGAGAGTAGCCCTCATGGTACGAAGCTGAAATGCAGTACCTGCCATACCAAGAACAACAACGGGTACCCAGAGATGAGAAAACAGATCCATTAATTTTGCAAAACTCCAGGGTCCATTCTGAAACTCAAGGGAAAATAAGCCTCCGACACTCACTCCAAACCATTTTTGTCCAAGAAACATGAGAATTAAAGCAAATAAAAACCCGGGGGTTGCAAGCCCTATATATCCGATTACAGTAGCAACATTATCACCTATTGAGTATTGCCGGACAGCAGAATAGACACCAATAATAATTGCCAGGACATATGTAAAAATAAGGGTTGAAAAAGCGAGGATAAGAGTCATGGATATTCTTTCCCCTATTACATCTTTTACCGGTCTGTGGTATTCCCATGAATATCCCATGTTACCCTTAAAAAGATCACCCATCCATTTTACATATTGCTGATAAAGAGGTCTGTCAAGTCCAAGTCTGCTTCTCATTGCATCCAGTTCACCCTGGGTAACAACTACTCCTCCCTGGGTTTTTTTACCCGCATAGGAATCAACAAAATCTCCAGGAGGAAGCTGGATGAGTATAAAGGCGACAATAGATAATAAAAACATGGTAACTAATGTCGTACCAAGGCGACGTACTAATAACTCAAGCATTATTACTATCCTTTTAAAAAAAATATAAATAAATTCGAAAAAACCGAACCCGGACAAACTTGTCCGGATTCGGAATTATTTATGAAAAAAACTGGTTTATCTATTTAATAAACCACTGATCAGCTCGATACGGATAAGAATAAGCAAAGAAAGTACTATTTATTTTCCATGTTGGTGTATTGCCGAGTCTGTCTGAAACTATGGTTAACAGTGGAATATCACCAAGGGTACCAATAACGGACAGATGCTCCTTGTTGATCTTAATAATTTCTTTTCCAAGCTCCATATATCTTGCGGACCCTGGAATAACTGAAGCCCATTCGTCTCCAATTTTCCATAGACTTAATACCCATGCAGGTGGTTTTTCACCTGATGCACCATTACTGGTTTTCCAATCCATCCATGGAAGTCCCATTATGGGCCAGGCTGAAGCATAAGGAGGCATAAACAGAGAAGGACTTGAAATCATATTTGGTTCGTAAGGTGCGAACCATTCACTTGTAATGTCCAGTGTATTGGATTTCTGTTTATCTCTGGTAAGCTGTGTATTTACTTCTTTAAGGAGTACCTTTACACCAACTTTTCCCCAGTATTCTGAGATAAGTGCCGGAAAATTAGGTGTTCCCACATACTGAAGAGTATATTCCCACAGGACTGTAAGTTCTTTACCGTCAGATCGCAGGCGGACTCCATTTGGACCCATTTTTAAACCCATTTCATCCAGAAGTTTATTAGCTTTTGCAGGATCATAATCAGTCATGAATTTTCGGTCGCTGTCTGTAACATATGGTACATTCAGGGGCATTGCCTGAAGAGGAGTTCCCAGTCCCAGAAAAAGGGCATCGTTAAGTTCTTTACGGTTAATTGCCAGGGACATAGCATATCTGAACCGTACATCACTATAGATTGCTTTTAAAACAGGATCCTTGTCTGTCTGGTTAAATATGATTGGAGGTCCAACCTGACCTGCCGGAAGCTGAATCTTATAATTCCCCTTTTTCTCATTTTCTTTCAAAATTGTAAAATCAGTCAAAGACATGCTCTGAGCCTTCTCATCAACGTTACCGTTCATAATTTCCAGAGGCCATAACTGTTTTTCAAGCAATCTTTCATAATGATAATTTATATAAGGAAGCTGATTACCTGCTGTATCTATCTTAAAGTAATAAGGGTTGGCAATATAGAGGCGATTTTGTGTTGTAGGTTCCTGAGCCAGATAGTGACTTTCAAGTGTTGGAACCTTGACTCCCTCGGGACCAGAAATTATTGCATCCTTCCATTTATTCCAGTAGGTGCCGAACTGCTGTACCCAGTTATCATACCCGGCTGCAATTGCTTCTTTATTTGCATTTGGATTATATTTAATGTGATACTGTTTAAGAAAATGTTTTGGTGCAAATGCATCAAAAGTAGATCCATTTCCTCCCAGATAATAAAGGAAGCCTGGAAAAGCATTTTCAAATTTAATTTTTACAGTGACATCATCAATTTTCTCTACGCTTGGAACAGCTGCATTCCATGGAGAAGGAATAACCTTATGGATGTCTTTGTTTAGAAGGATATCATTTATATAAAAAACAATATCATCGGCATTAAAGGGTTCACCGTCAGACCATTTGTGGCCTTTACGTAATGAAAATGTTATTTCGGTGAAGTCTTTATTCCATTTCCAGGATTTTGCAACATTTGGTACAATGGTGCTTAAGTCATCACTAAACCTGACCAGATTAGCCTGACGCCATGCCATAATTTCGGTAGTTCCGGATTCAGGTGCGATACTCAACCCTTTAAGCTTACCACCGTATTTACCAATTTCATCATATGGCAGAACAACAAGAGGTTCTTCGGGCAGACGTTTGTCTACAGATTGAAGAGCTCCACTGCTTTCCTTTTCAGCAAATAATGGATTGCCGGTAAAAGTAAGTTTCTTGCCGGTCTGTTTCTCATACTCAGCTAACTCAAGCTGCTGTGGGAAATCAGTTGTTATCCCCATAGGATTTGCAACAGTTGGAGCTGTAACGGATCCGGCGGAAGTATTTTCGCTTGTGTCTTTCTGTCCACCTGAAAATACGCTGAATACAATAAACAGCGATAACAGGATGACAATTAGTTTCTTTTTCATTCTTCTCTCCTTTTAGATATTACACATATTTTATAACGGAAGGCCTGAGTAAAAGTTTAATATGTTAAACTTAGTTTAGCATATTGTACCTGTATGTCAAGAACTATTTATAAAATATATTCGGATACGAATAGAAAAAGAATCCTTAATTTTATATCATCCTTTTTTTGTATCGGACAACCATGTGTACTACAACATTATTCTTTCCTGTATTCTCAATAGTGTGCTCTATATCGCTGTGATAGGTCAGAAAATCATCCTTATGCATTACCGTAACATTATTTCCGGCAGTAACTGTTATCTCGCCGTCAAGGAGTGTAAGAAACTCTTCAGTCCCCGGAAAATGAGGTTTTGAACTAAGTTTACTTCCTTTTTGGAATGTAATCAGATACATTTCCAGGTCTTCAATCATATCAATCGGAGTAAGGATATTTATATGTACTCCTTCCTCGTCACAGTCAAATTTAATTCTATCATTCTTTTGTGTAAGAGTGAAATTTCTCTTTTTGACAGAAACAACCTTCGTAAGTTCGTTAATATCAACCCCAAGTCCTGTCGAAATCTTCCATACAGTCACAATAGTTGGATTTACCTTATCAGATTCAATCTGGGAAAGCATTGCTTTCGATACTCCACTTTTTTCAGCCAGTACTCTCAGTGTCATCTCTTTGTTTTTTCTTATTTTTTTTATTGTATCCCCGATCGGGAGCAGCTTTTTTTCTGTCATATGTTTCCTTCTTGTAGAAAAATATCGATAAATAGTTTGACATAGTAAACTTATATCTATTATACTAAACCATGAACAGTATATCAAACTAATATTCATTATAGTATATTAGAGATGTATTATCAAGTTTTTATTTTGGAGGGGAAATGAAAATTCTTCTTACAGGAGCTCTTGGTCAAATTGGATCGGAGCTGACTCTTAAATTGAGATCAATTTATAATGCGAATAATGTTATTATTACTGATATCAGGGATGATCTTAACAGGGAACTCATTGAATCAGGACCTTTTTATAAGGTGGACTGCAGGGACGGAGAGAGAATTCATGAAATTATAAGGAAGCATAAGATCGATAGAATATATCATCTTGCTGCCCTTCTTTCAGCCACAGCCGAAGAAAATCCTCAGCTTGCATGGGAAATAAATATAAACAGTCTTTATACGATACTAGAGATTGCAAGGGCAGAAAAGTGTTCTGTTTTTATTCCAAGTTCAATAGGAGCGTTTGGCCCAGGTTCTCCCAAAGACTATACCCCTCAGGATACAATACAGAGGCCGACATCGATGTATGGCGTTACAAAAGTTGCAGGGGAGCTTTTGTGTGATTATTATTATCATAAGTATGAAGTCGATACCCGGGGTGTCAGATATCCGGGTATTATATCAAATGTGATCTATCCGGGCGGGGGTACAACTGATTATGCTGTGCATATATATTATGAGGCTGTCAGGAAAAAGAAGTACACCTGTTTCCTTCGTGGGGATACTTATCTGGATATGATTTATATGCCCGATGCACTTAAGGCCGCAATAGAGATAATGGAAGCAGATCCTGAAAAGCTGCGGCATCGAAATGCATTTAATGTAACAGCAATGAGTTTCTGCCCGGAAGAACAGGCAGCTTATATAAGAAAATATATGCCTGAGTTTGAGATTGATTATGATATCGATCCTGTAAGACAGGCTCTTGCAAATTCATGGCCCAACAGCCTTGAAGATTACGCTGCCCGGGTTGAGTGGGGCTGGTCACCTGACTATGATCTGGGTTTAATGACAGAAGATATGCTAAAAGTATTAAAGAATAAATTATTTTAGTCAGGAGGAAGTTATGAACAGTGATTTTACGGATCATATTTCAGAAAAAATCGATAAAATTAAGGAAATGAAACTCTACAAAAATGAACGTGTCTTAACTACACCACAGGGGAGCCTTATTGAAACGGAAGATGGTAAAAAGGTACTCAATTTTTGTTCAAATAATTATATAGGATTTGCCGATAACGAAAAAATAAAGAAAGCAGCTGTACGGGGCATTGAGAACTGGGGATTCGGTCTCTCTTCTGTCAGATTTATATGCGGAACTCAAGTTGTTCATAAGCAGCTGGAAAAGGATATAGCAGCGTTTACCGGCTGTGAAGATGCCATTTTGTACGCCGCCTGTTTTGATGCAAATGGAGGGGTGTTTGAACCTCTTTTTGATGAAGCTGATGCAATTATTTCGGATGAGCTTAACCATGCATCAATTATAGATGGAATCAGGTTATCCAAAGCTAAACGGATTCGTTATAAACATATGGATATGGAAGATCTGGAAAAGGGGCTTATTGAGACACAAGATTCCAGATTCAGGATAGTTTGTACGGACGGTGTATTTTCAATGGATGGGGATATAGCTCCTGTTGATAAAATAGTAGATCTGGCAGAAAAATATAATGCACTTGTAATGGTCGATGATTCACACGCTACGGGGTATATTGGGAAAACAGGGAGAGGAACAGCTGAGTATTGTGGTGTTTTGGGAAAGGTAGATATTATAACAACTACTTTTGGAAAAGCACTTGGAGGTGCCTCGGGGGGATGTATCTGCGCAAGAAAGGAAATTGTTGAAATGCTGAGACAGAAATCCCGACCCTATCTTTTTTCGAATACTCTTTCACCAGCTGTAGCTTCAGCCTCCATAGAAGCTCTTGCCCTTTTGAAAAAGAATACTGGTAAATATTCATCTGATCTCAAAGAGAAAGCAGATTATTTTAGGGCAGAAATGCAGAGTATGGGATTTGATGTTCCGAATGGAGATACCGCAATTATCCCTGTTATGCTCTACGATGAACAACTGGCAGTGGAAACTGCAGAAAAGCTCTATGAAAATGGAATTTATGTCATTCCTTTCTCTTTTCCTGTTGTTCCAAAGGGTAAGGCAAGAATACGGGTACAGCTTTCCAGTGAGCATACAATTGGTGATATAGATAAGCTTCTTGAATCGTTTAAAAAGGCTGCTAAGTAGTAGAAGTTCGATGAATAGAATCAGACCGTTTTCACTTTTGATTAAACCTGTTTCTGCATCCTGTAATTTACGTTGTGAATACTGCTTTTATATTGGTCATCTTGATTATATTAAAGAGGATGATAAGCCTGTAATGTCTGATGCAACTTTGGAAAAGATGATCTCAACTTATATGCAAATGGTATTGCCTGAATATAGTTTCACCTGGCAGGGAGGGGAACCCACTCTCGCGGGACTTGAATTTTTTAAACGAGCTGTTGACTTACAAAAACAGTATGCTCCTTCGAATGTAAAAATAAATAATAGTCTTCAGACAAATGCAACACTTATTGATCAGCCTTTGGCAGAGTTTTTTACAAAGAATAACTTCCTGTTGGGAGTAAGTCTTGATGGTCCAAAATTAATTCATGATAAGTTCCGGTTGACTGTCGATGGGAAACCAACCCATGGCAAGGTCATGCAGGGTATCAATTATCTTCGCCGGGCAAAAACTGAATTTAATATTTTGTGTCTGGTAAATTCGGAGAATGTAACAAAACCTAAAGATCTGTACAAATACTATAGAGAGAAGGGATTCCTCTTTTTACAGTTTATACCCTGTGTGGAATATGATGAAAAGGGAAATCTGACACATTATTCTATAAATGGCAGGCAATGGGGAGAATTCCTTTGTGAAATTTTTGATATCTGGTATAGAAAGGACAGCAGTCGGGTTTATATCCGCCATTTTGATTCTGTATTAAACTACCTGGTTCTTAATAGGTATGCTCAATGCACTATGGATAAAGACTGCCGGCAATACTTTGTGGTAGAATATGATGGTGGGATTTATCCCTGCGATTTTTTTGTAAAAAAAGAACTTGAGCTGGGTAATATCCATACAAGCTCCTGGGAGGAAGCTCTTGCAAACCCTGTTTACGAGGATTTTGGTAAACGGAAAGGGCAATGGAATAGTCGCTGTAACAGCTGTAAATGGTTACAGTTATGTCATGGAGACTGCCGGAAAATGAGGGGTCCGGATAACAACCCGGGTACATTGAGTATATTATGTGAAGGATGGCAGATATTTTATAGTTATACTATGGAACGATTTGAAAAGCTTGCACAAACGATAAGAGATAGAAATATTCAGTTTAAAGAGGGAAAATGAGTTTAACTGTTACTGCTCTTATTTTAATATCAGCTCTTCTCCATGTAAGCTGGAATACTCTGGGAAAGAAAAGGACTCCTTCTGCAGCCTTCTTTTTTATTGCATCCCTGGCTTCTGTTATAGTTCTTTTTTCAGTGTTATTAGTCCTGGGCTTTGATTTTTCAATCTATAGGAAAGTTTGGGTTTATATTTTATTTTCTGGTTTTTCCCAGACGGTTTATTATTTGGGATTGGCAGGAGCCTATAGAACAGGGGAAATGTCTATTACGTACCCTTTGGCAAGAGCCCTGCCTATTCTTTTTGTCCCATTTATCAGTTTCCTTGCAGGAAGTATAGACGGTCTGACAATCTATTCTGTTTTTGGTATGGTTGTGGTTTTTTCCGGTTGTCTTATCCTTCCCCAGAAAACTCTAAAAGGTCTTTCTTTTAAAGAATATTTCAAGGTTTATACTCTTTTTGCAGTTTTAGCTGCCTTTGGGACAACGGGTTATACTCTTATAGACAGTAGTGCGATGACTATTCTTAGAAATACAGGAAATGAGTCAATTCTT
>JALTGJ010000034.1 GCA_027077185.1 Spirochaetales bacterium
TCAAATCTTTTCTAAAAAGATCGCTATTTTTTATATATATTAGTATAATAGTCAAATAAGGGAGAGAGTAATGGACAAACCTGTTCTGGATTTAACAAAGGGATCAATTTATAAACACATAATGACCATGGCAGTCCCTGCAAGTATAGGGTACTTTTTTAATACAATGTACAACTTCACAGACACTTTTTGGGCAGGACGGTCAAGCACTGCGGCCCTGGCTGCTCTCTCACTTTCATTTCCGATTTACATTATTGTTCTTGCCTTTGGTTCCGGAATAGGTGCCGGAGTTACTGGAATTATCTCGAATCTATATGGTAAAGGGGAGAAGAAGCAGGTAAAAGAATACTTTATTCAGTCTGTTTTACTTGGCATATTTTTTTCAATCTTTGCATCTGTCATTATGTATATATTTATGAATCCAATTTTCGGCTTATTTAAGGCAGAAGGTGAATTACTCCAATATGCCGGAGAATACACCAGGGTTATAATATTGGGTTCAATTTTCTTTATACTAAATTTCATAATTAATGGCTTACTTGTGGCTGCCGGAGATACAAAAAGTTACAGCAGGACTCTCATTGTTGGATTTATTGTAAATATTCTACTGGACCCGCTTTTAATGTTTGGTATAACAATTTGGGGGAAAACTATTGTCCCCGGTCTTGGTATCCCGGGAATTGCCCTTGCAACTGTATTAGTACAGATTGGCAGTCTGATGTATCTTTCCCTATGTGTTGCAAAGCTCGGTATACTAAAAAATCTTAATAAAAATAGTTTTATTCCGAAATGGAAGGAAATAAAAGAGATAATTGGACAGGCTGCACCCTCAACACTCAATATGATCATTATGGCTGCAGGTGTATTTGTAATAACGTATTATATATCACGATTTGGTGAAAATGCAATTGCGGCCTATGGTGCTGCAATACGTATAGAACAGATTGCCCTTATACCGACAATGGGCTTAAACACTGCTCTTTCATCAATTACGGGTCAAAATAATGGTGCAGGAAATGTACCCAGAATAAGGGAAGGTTTTTTCAAGACTCTCATGATGGGCTTTGTTATTTTTCTTGCCGTTATGGTTCCAGTGGTAATTTTTGCCCGGCCGATACTAAAAATATTTACAGATAATACTGAAGTTTTACGAATCGGGTCACTCTACTTGCGTGTACAGCTTTTTGCCTTTTACAGCTACATACTTCTTTTCCAATGCGGATCAGTGTTGCAGGGAATAAAAAAACCGGGAATGATTCTATGGACAGGAATTTACCGGCAGGTACCGGCACCTTTTATCTTTTTTAATCTCTTTGCTTTTACCCTTGGTTTTGGTATTGTAGGTATTTGGTGGGGTATAGTTGCTGTTAACTGGACAGCTGCAGTGGTAATTTTTTTCCATACCCTAAAAAAAATTAGTGTCAGAGCAAAAACCTGAACATAGGTTTAGTACCCAAAAATATTAGCTTTTATATTTCTGCCTCCATCCACATAGATAACCTGACCTGTAATAAACTCATTCTGCAGCAGAAATTTTACCGTATCGGCTACTTCGGATGGTGTCCCTATCTTTTTTAGAGGGTTTCCTTCTTTTAATCGTAGTAAAGCATCTTCATCTGTAATATTATCGGGAATAATAATGCCTGGAGCTACTGCATTAACTCTTATGCCCGG
>JALTGJ010000035.1 GCA_027077185.1 Spirochaetales bacterium
CCCTGTCTGCATCTTTTGGAAGAATAAAGTTTCTGGAAAATACAGAATGGTTTCTTTCCTTTACCAGATAATGTTTTTCTTCTTTTTTTTCTACATTCTTATCTTCTTTTTGAACTTCTGCAGAAGCTATTTTAAGTTTATTATCCTCTACCTTGACTTCCACATCTTTTTCAGAAAAACCAGGAAGATCCAGTTCAAGAATATATGCACCTTTATTTTCCATAATATCCACTGCAGGATTTTTAGTTTTTAAATTTTGATTATCCTCAAAAAGATTGTTTAAAACTCTATCAAAATCTCCAAAAATGTTTACTGGTCTGTTTACTAAATATCTCATGTTACGCCTCCGTTTAGTTTAATTACACATACTATTTAGCAAAAGGCGTGCCAACTTTCTACAAGTTATATCTAATTCTTTACTATATAACTAATTATATAATTGTATAAAAATACAACAGAGAACTTACATAAACTTTTTGTATAAATTGTATCATTATACCCCTATGTGTCATTTTTGCCTTTTAAGTGAGTCTTTTATGCCCATTTAGTAGAAATGATGGCAAATCATGAGTATTTTTATTTTATATTCTTTACATAATACAAATAGCAGCCAAAAATGTTAGGGATTGGAGGGGCGCCGAAGGCGGTATTTTGTATGGGTGGGATCCCCGCCCATATAAAATACGGAACCCCCGAAAAGCCCGGCCATGGGTATGGGCACCCCTATGGGGGCGTCCCATACCCATGGCAACACCCAGAAAACCAAACAAAATCAAACATTATTTTTTAAACCCATACAACGGTCCAAAATTGGCACAGGCCCTGTAATCCGATCCTTCCTTATCCATACCAAAGGAAGCCCAGACTGAGGGTCTGAAAATTTTATCCTCATCCACATTATGCATGTTTACAGGTATCCGCAAAATTGACGCAAGGGCAATTAAATCTAATCCAATATGACCGTAACTTATTGCACCGTGATTTGCACCCCAGTTAGCCATAACCGAATAGACATCCTTGAAAGCACCTTTTCCGGTGAGGGACGGAGCAAACCATGTAGTGGGCCAGGTTGGATTTGTTCGTTTATCAAGAATATCATGAGCATCGGGATCTATTTCTACGGTATATCCTTCAGCTATCTGCAGAACAGGACCCTGTCCCTTTACAAGATTTATACGTGACATTGTTACAGGCATATCCCCTTTTGTAAGAAAATCTGTGGAATATCCGCCTCCTCTAAAATATCCTAAATCTGCCGGACAAAACTTAGTGGCTTCGAGAGATTTTTTAATATCATCTTCTGTAATATCCCAGAACTGTTTCATAACGGGTTTACCATTAACAGTCATCTCCCCTGCACCATCCAGAGCTGTTGAGCCGGAATTTATTAAGTGAATTAATCCGTTTGCACCTTTTCCTGTTAAGGTCTTGCCTGTAGCCTTTTTAACAGCTTCCGGACTCCAGTATGTTCGTACATCGGAAAATATCTGGGCAGTACCTGTTAACAGATGGCCAAAAAGCATTGTTGCTCCATTGAGACTGTCATTTTCCGTGGCAAAAACAAAGGCTTCCCTAATGCCGTTCCAGTCGAAGGAAGTATTAAGTATGGTTTCCATAAAGTCACCGTTGGGCATAAAATCCGTCCAGTGACGTTGTCCCTGAAATCCTGC
>JALTGJ010000036.1 GCA_027077185.1 Spirochaetales bacterium
TATGTACCATTTATCGGCTATAACAGATGGGGGGAAGAGGAAGCCAGTGGATACTATTCTGAAACAATTGCCACAATGAATATATCATATAATTTTTTCTCAAGCTATTATTTTTATGGAGTATCTATTGGAACAAATATTAAAGCTGCATACAGACATATACCGGAAGCAATTTATGCTGATAAATCTGTAGGCAATCAATCTGCTGCATCTATAATGGCTGATATAGGGGCAATTTCAAGATTCAATTTCCTTAAATTCTATGCGGCCAGAGAAAGGAACTTCTCTGTTGGAGCCGTAGTAAAAAATCTTGGACCTACTGTATTGAATGAACCTCTCCCCTCAATAATTACAGGAGGGATATCATATTCACCAATCCGGCCATTATTAATATCATTTGACTATAATTATCCTTTCAGCCTTTCCCTCCCCTATAGTGAATGGGAAAAATGGAATATTGCTGTTGGAATAAATGGAGTTTTAACAGATTTTTTCTCTATACATGCAGGATTCTCCCATAGGGGTTCAAATCCTAAATTTACAATTGGAAGTGGTCTTCAACTGGAAAAAATAAACCTTAATATTAATTATACTCTTGATATGACAACTCAATTATCCGCCATAGATAAATTCAGTATTGAGGCAACTCTACCCCTGGGGGACAAAGGAAGAAAAGCTGATTCCAGAAAAGTAGATGAATTCTACATTGCAGGGCTGGAATCCTATGCAAAGGGAGATCTGGGCAAAGCCCTAAATTTCTGGGAGGAAGCTTTAAAAATTGATCCTCAGTTTCAACCTGCATCTGAAAATATGACTGTTGTTAAAACGGCCATTAAACTTCAGAAAACAATGGAAGCTTTAAATGTTGTTGAATAAAATTACATATATATTTTCTTTTTAAGCTTTTTATACATTGCAAAAAGGGACAAATCAATTTTATTATCGCCAACCCATTTTACTAATCGTTTTGCATCATTTTTATTGAACTTTTCAATCTTTTTCCTGTATATTTTACCCGAAAAGATCTTATCCAGATAACTGACAATCTGCTTTATATCATTGTCTTTTACATTTTTAAAGTCTACATTATCATAAATGGTCAGGGATTCAATTAAAGCTGCTTTATCCATTGATTCATTAGAATATAAAACATCCTCTATTTCTTTTACAAAAGGGTCCTCTTCAAACACTATTTTATCTATCAGAATTCTAAGTTCCAAACGTTTTTTTGAAGCTTTTTCAGAATTTTGATCTCTTTTTGCAAGCATATAAAATAGTACAATACTACCGCCCAGTGATAATGCAAGTTCATCAATCATAGGTACAGGATCCCTGATAACAAAGCTTGTAAACAGATAGATAACAAGAAAAACTGCTGCAGATAAAATAAAACGGGGAATAAAACGGAGGTCACTTATCCAGCTCTTTACTGAAGTTTCAATGAGTCTATACAAATCATTTCTAAACATAGTTAGACTCTCCACCCTGGGTTCATTACCATATTTTCCAATTATTTTAACCTTATCATTTAACTTTAAAAGAGTTTCCAGATCTGAAAAGGGATGGAGGAAAAGAGAGGAACCATCTTTTCTCTGTAAATGAAAAATTGTTATATTTTGTTCTTTTTGCATTTTATTTCCTGTTTTGTCCAATAGAAAAGTAAATCCC
>JALTGJ010000037.1 GCA_027077185.1 Spirochaetales bacterium
TATATTGTTAGCGCCTGGGCAGCAGAGAATGGATTAACTCTTGGACAGGTAAAAGTAGAAGATAAAAGTAATGAGATAACTGCGATACCAGAATTACTGAATCTCCTTGATTTAGAAGGCTGCATTGTCACAATAGAAACAATGGGTTGTCAGAAAAAAATAAATGGAATGGGCTTAACAGTATTGCTATGGTGGAATCTATTAGAGAAATCGGAAATAAAATTTCTTGTGAACGACGGTATTTTCTTGTAAGTTTAGAAAATGATGCAAAACTTTTTGCTAAAGCGTGTCGTGGACATTGGGGTGTAGAAAACCCCCTTCACTGGACGTTAGATGTAACCTTTAAGGAAGATAGCAGTAGAGTCAGATCAGGTAATGCTGCTGAAAATCTGGCAGCTCTTCGTAGGCTAGCCTTAAATATGTTGAAAAAAGAATCTTCACAAAAATCACTCAGTGTGAGAGGTAGAAGGCTAAGAGCAGGGTGGGACAATAACTATCTTGGAAAAGTACTGGGAATTTAGATGCGTTTGCCCTGTCATCGATGGCGGATATTGTGGACTCCCGCTACCTCTCTCATTTGTCTGGAACTTTTCTAAATCCAGCATCTTTACTGCTTCTATTACAAAATGAACCATGCTGTTTTCAGGCAGCCAATCCCGGAGGTCGGGAAGGAACATCATCACTGTATCTCGATCTACATTCACGAACTTTGCCGGCATAAAAATCCTCCGACTCTATTATATTATACACTCTGGATTATGTTGTTACTTGTTGAAAGAAAGTCCGACAGACTGCTAGCTTCAGTCTGTGTCATAACTCTTCTGGGAAATCCTCACTTCCATAATTTAAAATCGGATTCATTTTTAATGTTACGGAATTCAGTGGCATTAAAAGCAGGATTATGCATTCATTTCATCAAACACCTCAACCAAATCACTAATCTCCACCTCACTTTTCCCTCAGGTATAACAACTATTCTAACCTCTTTATCACATTGTTATCTATCAACGACTTCATTTGTGTAATTGCAATATTGTTCAATTGTATAAGACGTTCAGATTGAGTAAGGCCCTGATGTATTAGAACAGAATTTATACTTTCCAAATTAGATAATACAACCAGTTGTTCCAAAGTCGCTTCATCACGGATATTCCCTTTTTTCTTTAGATTCTTTTCCCGCCAATTTTTAGCAGTCTGACCAAATAAAGACATATTTAATATATCCGCCTCATTCGCATACACAATTTGAACCTCCTGTCTGGTCAATTCAGTGGGGATTAGATTTACCTTAATTGCATCAGTGTGTATGCGATAATTTATTTTAGATATAGTTCTCTGGAGATTCCATTCTAATTTTAGACGGCTGTTTTCATCCTCTTTTAGCCGTTGAAATTCCTTTATTAGATACAGTTTGAATTCAATCGAAATCCAAGAAGCAAATTCAAAGGCAATATCTTTATGTGCATAGGTACCTCCATATCGTCCCGCTTTCGATATAATACCTATAGCTCCTGTTGAACCAATCCATTTTTTTGGAGTCATTGTAAAACTGTTTAAACCTGCCTGCTTTCTAAACCCGTCGAATTCGACGGGTTTAAAACCAGGATTATGCAGCTGTTCCCAGAACCCCAAAAGTTCAATAGTATTCCTATTCCTCATCCAGTTTT
>JALTGJ010000038.1 GCA_027077185.1 Spirochaetales bacterium
GTTTCCATATTTATAATGTCATTTTATAGTAGGCTCTACTGCATTGATTTTTTAAGTGATAACGGTTAACATGCCTTTAATTAATAGATAACCACTTTGTAGTTTTAATGGAGATTTAATTGGGTACCAGTAAAAAAAACGGTTTTTTTATATTGATGTTCTTTGTTATTTTAGCAGTTTTTTTGGGATTTCAATCCTGTAGTCTTAAACAATCATTGTATATAGATAAGAACGGGGCCGGGGCGGTTAGCTTCGAATTGGAACTGGCTCCATATTTTGTTGATGTAACTGAGCAGCTTTCTGAACTTTTTCCTGAAAACAATTCAGAAGTAAAAAATACCAATAAAAAGGGTCTATTTGATCTTGATAAAATAAAAAAAGATTTCTCCAGGAGTAAGGGCACTGTAATCCAGAAACTTGAAAGTCCCTCCGGTAATACATTAAGAGGTAAATTAACCTTTACAAATATTTCAACTGCTCTTAATAGTGGAACATCCGGTAATATTCTTGATATCTTTAAGTTTTCTTCTTCCGGAGATATAAGCACACTCTCTGTTTTGTTAAATTATAATACTGTCGGAAAATTTTTGACTGCCAATCCTTCTATGGATTCTCCTTTAATGCAAAGTTTTGGTCCCCTCGCTAATAAGGGTCTTACAGATAGTGATTACCTGGATATGATGCAATTTGCTTTAGGGGATGAAAGCCGTGCCGGAATAAAAAATTCATATCTTGTTCTGGATGTGAATGTAGACGGAGTAATTACTGACCAGCAAGGCGGAACCCTCCTTGATGCAGATACTGTAGAGTTTAAAATACCACTATTGAGGGTACTAATACTTGATAAACCACAGGCTTTCTCTGTAAGTTTTAAAAAATAGACAGAAATAGTTTCTATAAAAATCCGGAGGTAAAATGGGTATTGAAATAAAAGAAGTTTTAACTAAAGGAGATTTAAAGAAATTCGTAAAATTCCCCTTTAAACTTTATAAAGGAAATAAGTACTGGGCTCCTCCGTTTATTAATGACGAAATAAAAACTCTAAGTAGAGATATTAATCCTGCTTTTGACTATTGCAAGGCAAAATACTGGCTTGCCTTTAAAGATGGTAAAATAGCAGGCCGGATAGCTGTAATAATAAACAGTGTTTTGATTGAGAAATGGGATGTAAGGAAAGCCAGATTTGGCTGGGTTGATTTTATAAATGACAAGGGTGTTTCCCTTGCTCTTTTTACTACTGCAGAAAAATGGGCAAAAGAAAATGGCCTGGAAACAATTGAAGGACCTATGGGTTTTACAGATTTGGATGAAGAAGGCATGCTTGTTGAGGGATTTGAAGAACAGGGTACATATCCCATGATATATAATTATTCCTATTATCCTGAACATTTACAACAAATGGGATATGAGAAAGAAGTTGACTGGCTGGAGTTTGAAGTAAAAGTACCGGATGAGATCCCGGAAAAAATTGTCCGGGTTAATAATTTAATAATGAAACGTTCAAAACTGCGACTTTTAGATGCAAAAAAGTCTAAAGAATATAGACCTTATATTCCTGGTTTTTGGAAAATTATTGAAGAAGCATATGCAGATTTATTTGGAGCTGTTCCCTTTACCGAAAAACAAAAAAAATTCTATACAGATCAATATTTTGGTTTTTTAATTCCTGACTATTCTAAATTTATTGTGGATGAAAAAGACGAAGTTATTGCTGTAGGCCTTGCCTTCCCTTCATTTACAAAGGCTCTTAGACGGGCCAGGGGAAGGTTATTTCCTTTTGGTGTTTTTCATATGCTATATGCAATAAAACATCCAACCGTTCTGGATTTTTACTTAATAGGTGTAAAAAAAGAGTATAGAGGCAATGGTGTTATATCTATTATGATGAATGAAATTAATAAAAATGCTATAAAAAATGGAATTAAATTATGTGAAACCTCCGGGGAACTGGAAGAAAATAAAGCTGTGCAGGATATGTGGCGTCACTATGAACACAGGCAGCATAAAAGAAGGAGATGTTTTATAAAAACATTATAAATTATGAAAAATTTTACAAATAAACTTGTGTTTATAACTGGCGGATCAAGTGGAATAGGTTTGGCTGCGGCAAAAGAGTTTCTAAACTACGGGGCAAGAGTTCTGTTAATCTCACGAAATACGAATAAGCTAAAAGGTGCAATGGATCAGTTAGTCTCCAATTTAGGTACAAAAATACAAGACAGAATAAATATTTGTTCTTTGGACATAACAAAAAAGGATGAAGTAAAAAGTATTCTTGCAATTCAGACAAAGAATTTAGGTATTCCTGATCTTTTGGTAAATTGTGCTGGTATGGCTTATCCTGATTATTTTGAAAAAATAAGCTTTGAAAGCTATGAAAAGACAATATCTACTAATTTAACAGGTACATGGAATGTTTTAAGTGCTTTGGTTCCATTCATGAAAAAAGGCAGTCATGTTGTAAATACTTCTTCCATTGGCGGGTTTATTGGAGTGTTTGGTTTTACTGCCTATAGTGCCTCAAAATTTGCTGTGATGGGCTTGTCAGAAGCTCTTAGGGCTGAGTTAAAACCCAGGGGGATACAAATGTCAGTTCTTTGCCCTCCGGATACCGATACTCCGGGCATGGTTGAGGAAAATAAAACCAAACCGGAAGAAACCCATGCTGTTTCCGGTAATGTTAAACTGATGAGTCCGGAAAAGGTAGCAAAAGCTTTACTTAAGGGTATTAAAAGAAACAAGTTTATTATTATACCAGGGTTTATGGGAAAACTTTCATTTATACTGAAAGGTTTGTTTCCCTCTTTGGTGTTTTCTATAATGGATAGTGATGTAAATAAAATAAAGAAGACCAGGGAGAACCAGTAAAAATGAGTAAGAATTTTAAAATATTTGAAAAATGTTATAACTTTAAAGAAGCTGAGCAGGCAAGAGCTGCAGGTATATATCCTTTTTTCAAACCTATAGGTAAAAATGCCGGGACTAAAGTAATTATCGAGGGTCGTGAATTATTAATGGCCGGTTCAAATAATTACCTCGGGCTAGCTGGTGATCCAAGAATGGTAGAAGCCAGTGTAAAAACCTTAAAAGAATACGGAACAAGCTGTTCCGGTTCCAGATTTATGAATGGAACTCTGTCTTTACACGAGACTCTTGAACATGACCTTGCAGAATTTGTAGGAAAAGAGGAAGCTCTTTGTTTTACTACTGGTCATCAGACTAATATGGGAGCTATTTCGACTCTTGTAGGAAGGGGTGATCATGTAATTACAGATAAGTATAACCATGCTTCTATTATGGATGGGATTTTTCTAACTGTTGGTATGAACAAGGCTGTAAATGTTCATAGATACAGGCATAATAATTATGAAGAGCTGGAAAAAATATTAAAATCAATTCCGGAAGATGCTTCAAAACTTATTGTTACTGATGGTGTTTTCAGTATGGAAGGTGATATAGTGGATCTTCCTCACATGCGAAAACTTGCAGACAAGTACAAGGCTGCAATTTATCTTGATGAGGCACATGCTATAGGAGTTTTAGGTTCAACCGGTAGGGGTACTACAGAACATTTTAATAATTCAGCATCTGCAGATGTAATGATGTGCACATTTTCCAAATCCTTTGGCTCTATTGGTGGTTTTGTTGCCGGGGATTCGAAAGTAATTGATTATATTAAACATTTTGCAAGACCTCTTATGTTCAGCGCAAGTATGCCTCCTGCCAATATTGTTGCGGCCTCTACTGCTCTGGAAATAATAAAAAAGGAACCTGAGAGGGTACAGCGTTTACAGGAAATTGGAAAGAAAATGGCAAAGAGTTTTACGGATATGGGTTTTGATACTGGAACGACAACTACTCCTATAGTCCCCCTTGTAATAGGGAATAATGAAAAGGCATTTATTTTCTGGAAGACACTGTTCGAAAAAGGGGTATATGTTAACCCTGTTATAACCCCAGCTGTTCCACCTAATAGGGCAATGATTAGAACCAGTTATATGTCTACCCATACAGATAATGAGTTGAATAAAATTCTGGAAATTATTGGAGAAACAGGAAAGAAGCTTGGTTTAATTTAGATTATCTCTCTTGTAGACAACTTCGTGCTCTATTGTTAGTTCTTTCAGTTTTTCCATGATTTTATTTTCAAGTCGGAGATCACTGCAGGAACTGCCAATATTTAACTCCAGTTTGCCCTTATAGCTGAACATTGCTGTATTCCTTCCTGGAACAGGTGAATTGCATGGAATAATATCAAAACTTATTACTTCATCTTTCATTCCTTCAGGAAGCTGTATATCTCCCATATTTGTCAAAACCCCTGAAAACTGGCTTCTTGCGAATATATGGTAGAATACTTTAAATAATAATGTTTTTATAAATCTTGGGAGTAATTTAAACAGGATATTGTTTTCTGCCCGTAAATTTCTTGCTATTTGATTTTCAATTGATCCGGAGTGTCTTTCATGTCTGATATCAGCAGATATTTTTTCAATTAAATCAGAAAATGAGTATCTTCCCTTTTTAATATTAAATGTTGGTGAGTAAAGATAGGAAAAATTTCTAAGATTTTTACTGGGGTAATATCTTCTCATGTTTACGGGTATTTGCAATCTTATTGGAAGATCGATATTCGCAATACCTGTTTCTGTATCTTCAATTAGCATTTCCTGTAAAGCAAACGCATAAATTGCTGCCATATAAACATTAACTGTAACATGCAGTTTTCTTGCTTTTTTTTGTATTTCTGTTAGATCCATTATAATTCGTGTGCTGTAATATTTATCAACTGGAATCATTTTACTTTTTGGAATATAGGCTTGCTTGGTTAGTTTAAGATTTGGACCTTTTTTTGAAAAATTCTTTCGAAAAGCACATTGCCATTCTTCTGCTGTTGTAGTATCCCCAGGTTTTTTTATATAAGGTGAATCCTTTATTGAAATATTCAAAGAACGTAAATATTCACTTGTTAGGGACAACAAAAAATTTAAGGTACCATAACCATCAGAAATAATATGTGACATTTCAAGTGCTATTGTATTTCCAATGACTTTGATTTTAAATGGAAAATTATTTTTTTCAAAATTAATGTATCTATTTGTCCATTTTGTATCCTTTTCAATAACAGGAATTTTATCTGTTCTTTCAAATACATAGTTAAAAAAATGCTTTTTTAAGTATACCTGAAAAAAAGGGAAAAGCTTTATAACTTTATAAAGAGCCTTATTTAAAAGTTCTAAATTTACAGGATCTTTTAATGTAAGAGAAAT
>JALTGJ010000039.1 GCA_027077185.1 Spirochaetales bacterium
TAGAATTAAAGAAGATCAGAATATTTTAAGGATAGATGCAGGGCTTATACCAGTATCTAAAACTAAAAAAATTAAGGAGTGAGACATTATGACATCTGCATTTAGAAAGATATTTATGATTTTAATCGGATTCCTTGCTGGTATAGCATCATGGTCTGCAATAGAAATTCTTATTTTTTTTGGAGAATCAATTAAATATTATCTTTTATGGAATAGTCTTGCCGGAGCTTCAATTGGACTTTTTTTTGGTTTATTTTTCGGCAGCGCAGAGGGAATTATATTATCAGATTATAAACGTTCATTGAAGGGAGCCGTATCCGGTGCCATTTTAGGTTTGGCAGCAGGTACTTTAACAGTCCTTTTAGTCCAGGGCTTATTATACTCTATAGGGAATGCAGAACTTTTTAATACTATTATAAATGAATCACTGGTAATCCCTCTTCTTAGAGCGTTAGGCTGGGGTATTCTTGGGATTGTAATCGGCGCTATAGATGGTATCAGATCCCGTTCATTAAGACGAATTGGTATTGGTGCAAGCGGAGGGTTTATTGGAGGTCTTGGAGGAGGAATATTACTGGAATTTCTTGTAAAAAGCCAGATCAACGGTTTTTATGCAAGGGGAACAGGTCTGGTTGTTATGGGAATGGGAATTGGATTATTTTATTCACTTTTCGAATATTCCAGATCCTATGGCCTTATTCGTGTTCTTTCAGGACCATTACGTGGAAAGGAATATTTAATTTTAATGAAAAAAACAAAGATAGGGTCTTCTATAAAAGCTAATATCCCATTAGGCGATTATGGGGGCGTTCAAATTAATCATGCTACTTTAAAGTCCAGCAAAAATGCAGTGATTATACAGGAATCTAAAGGTTCCGTTCTTGTAAACGATACCCCTGTTACAAAACATGAACTTAAATATGAAGATGTTATTCAGATAGGTGAAGCAAAACTCTACTATCTGCCTGGAAAATAATAACCGGAGGGTATTAAAATGAAAAGAATAAAATTATTAAGTATATTACTTTTAGGGTATTTGGTATTTCCCATTTTTGTCCAGGCTCAAAATATTAAAATTACACAGATTGATTCAGACAGATTATTGGCTTTCTCTCAAATTGATTGTTATTTAAATATTAGCGATAGCAACGGTGAGATTATAAAAAATGCTGATTTGTCGCTAATTAGTATTGAACATGACACTTCAAAAGGAATGAAACCCGCTGAAATACTGAATATTCAACGGAATAATTCTGCAAATGAACAGATTACCTTTTTATTGCTTATGGATAATTCCGGAAGTATGTATGAACCTGTCGAAAAGGGAATAGCCGGAACGCGTATGGATCATGCTGTCCGGGCCGCAAAAGAGTTTCTGAACAGTATCGATAATCCAAATTTAAGAGTAGGACTTGCAGTTTTTAATACCAATTTCAAATTACTGTCAAAACCTGTCCACAATACTCAGATAATAGAGAATGCTCTTGACAGTATTGCCAAACCAGATTCTAAAGATGCATATACCGAACTGTTTTATTCTATAGATAAAGCTTCTGTTGATATGTCTGCATATAAGGGAAGGAAAGCAATAGTACTTTTATCCGATGGAGAAAACTACCCTTTCTTTAAAAACTCAGGAAAAGATCATCCTGAATTCGGGAAGC
>JALTGJ010000040.1 GCA_027077185.1 Spirochaetales bacterium
GCTTAAATGTTCCTGGCTGGATCTAACCCTTCTTAAGAGAGCCCGTATTCGTGCAACAAGAACCTTTGGAGCAAAAGGCTTATGTACAAATTCATCAGCACCCAGTCCCAGACCAAGAACAATATCTTCATCTCCCTCTCTGGCAGAAAGAATTAAGACAGGAATATCTGAAGTTTGTCTTAACTTTTGCAAAAATTCAAATCCATCCATTCCCGGGAGGTTAATATCCAGGGTAATAATGTCATAATTGTTACCGGACAGATATTCAAAGCCGGATTCTGCTGTTAAAGCAATATCAGAGTCTATTCCATCTTTTGAGAGGAAAAGCTGAACAAGCTCCCCCAGCTCAATTTCATCTTCTATAATTAATACCCTTGCATTCATCTCAGAAATTTGTTCCTCCCATAGATACTCCAAGACTAAGAGCTGAGGTATTTCCTGCCGGGGAATATTCCTCTCCCGAATCTCCAAACATACTGGATACACTTAAAGATATATCTATATTTTCCATGCCACTCCAGGATATAGTTGGTTTTAGTATACCTGAATAACTGGAAAAATTCTCTATAAAAAATATGGAAAGGGAAAAATCACTGCCCCACATTTCCCGCCAGTTGATACTGGCTGCACCGTAATGCTGTCCGGTTTCACTAAGATCGGATTTAGAAATAGATTTAGATGCAAGTAAACCCAAAATTGCAGGCGATGTCATATTGACTAAATCCGAATCAAAATAACCCTCCCCATTATAGTAGTACTGTCCTGAAAAACTTAAATTATAGTATGAAAGATCATCACTCCATGAATAGCTCGCACCAACAGTACCTTTGAGAAATACTTCAGCATCATATGTTGTTGTTTTAATTCCACCATCATCAATTACAAATGTTTTATCTGAACCATAGGAAATATAACCTTCACCATAAACTGACACATCTCCAATGGCAGAAGTTATTGTTGTCATTCCTGCAGGAGCCTTGTCATATTGATAAAAAGCCCCCAGAGATATCTCACTGTTTCCAATAACAAATTCGGCCATAGGAGCAATTGCAATATCAGAATAGCTGTCAATTTCTGCAGGTACTACAGTATAGAGATAATAATTATTTAATTTAGAGGGATAATTAACCTTGAGTGCAACCGGACCATCCAGATCAGCATCAGGGTTCTCAGGATCTATCCTGCTTAAAGAAAGAAGATCTGCAGGACTAAAAAAGTGACCTACACCCCAGTTAACAGTCTGCTTTCCTGCTCTAAAAAAAACTTCTTTATTCCAGTTAAAATCTGCAAAAAGTTCATCAATTGATACAATATCTTCAAAACGTCTTTCTGTTTGGGAAGTTCCATCAATAGTATAAAAGGGCGACAATATCTTTGTCTTTATAAAAACTCTGGTATCCTCGTCGGGTCTTGCATCCAGAAACACTGTAGCACCCAGATCCAGAGAGAATGTATCAGTTATAGAACTTCCTGCTAAATCTTTTATGTCAAATCCAGTCCAGAAGGCACTGGTATCAAAGAAGAAACTCCCTCCAAAATCAACACCGGAATTTGAAGTTAAAAGAATCGAACTAAGATCGTTCATCTGATTATCTGTAATATCCTGCACAATGTCAGAACTGCTATCACTATCAGATTTTCCATCTCCTGAACCAAAAAGAGAACTTTCATTTATGTTTATTCCATCTGAATTTTCAGAAACCGAAATGGAATCCTCGTCCAGAATATTTTCCAAAGACTCGTCGGAACCAAAAAGAGAACTCTCATCTGTATTAATTAATGCAGGGTCCTCAGAACCAAAGAGGTCTTCATCCGGTGAGGCCATACCCTGGGCAAATACAGACCCACCAATAAGAAACATGCCGATAACAACTATTATTATTTTTCTATTCATCACTTTAACTTCCTATACCCCTTATTATTTTTGGTTCAATGCTGAGAGTCTCCTAATGGTTAACTCTTTCAACATAGGCCTTAGTAAAAATTGAATCAGGCAGAACTTTTGTTGAAATATCTGTTATGGTTATTTGAGTTTTTTTACCCTCTATAAGCTCATCAACAAATATCATCTTTGTAGCAAGATATTTGTCCGCAACCTTTGCATAAGAAGGGAATAAACTGGTTCTCATTAGCCTTCCAGTGGCACTGTAATCCTCAGATTTCAGAATAAGGTTGGAACTTCTGGTTACCCAAATTTTTACTTCAGGGTAGGTTACTTCAGAATTGGTCCCTTTAAGATCCATTATATATACATCGTATTTTCCCAGTTTTCCATCTACTACAGTATTTACCTTATAATCATCTCCCAGGGAAGATGCACCAAAATCTGAATTTTTTGCATCTGTACCTCCAAAACTTTCCTTCATAGAAGTATGGTTAAACTTTCTGCTTTGAGGGTCATAAAACCACAAATTATTTCCAATATTAAGATATCCCTGACCTTTCTCTGCAGCAGGCTCAATAAACAGCATTAAGAACATTTCCTGATCGTCCCGTCTAAACTGCTGAACTTTTTTCTTTTCTATTCCGGTTTCAGTATCCTCTGAAATCATTGTCATTACTGCAGAAAAGTCTGTCCCGGAAAAATTACGGGAAGTGTCTATTGTTCCAAGAATATTATTTGCATTATCAATACTTATAGCACTGACGGCTGATAGTCCAATAAATAATAGTATTATCAAAATTGTTATATTTCTTTTCATTCTGTTCTCCTATAAAATCAATATGTTTAGACTATTAGGAAATCTATAGCCCTGCTATCTCCCCTAACAGCCTAAAGCCTAATAGCCTTCTTTCCTAATATTGTGCCCTCAGGGCATCTACTACCTTTAATTTTGCTGCTTTTTTGGCCGGTAAATAAACTGCAAGCAATGTCATAATACTTAAAAGAGCAACGACAGCTAGTACTCTGCCGGGATTTGTTATAAATTGAAGTCTTCCATTGTTAAGAAAAAGACCCAGGGGTGAGTCGGATGTAAATTTAAGTAAGCCCGTAACTCCGGTTACAAGTAAAGATAATACAATCCCTCCAAGAGCCCCAAAAAGAGAGAGAAAAAGTGCTTCCATAAGAAAAATACTTCTAATACTCCCTCTGTGCATACCTACAGCTCGCATAGTCCCTATTTCTCTTGTTCTTTCAATTAAAACCATTCTGAAAGTATTTATTAGACCCACCATTGTTATAAGCATTAATATTATAAATAAAACTATAGATACAATATTAAGAATACTTACAAGCTGCAGAACGGGTTCCATTACATCATTTAGTGTTGTTATAGAAAATTTTGTACCATCCCAGGGTTCTTCCGAAGCAGCAGGAGACATTCCTCCAAACATCATGGAATGTCCCTTTTCCCTTTTATCATCTTCTGAATCACTGCCTGTATCAATAAGGGAAGTTTTTGACAACTCGATTTTAAGTTTTTCTGCTACTGAATCCATTTTTGACATATCTTTAAGATTTAAATTTAAATACTGGTATTCATCAGGTTCCAGACCTATCAATTCATTCAGATAATCCATTCCTGTATACCCTGCACTGATAAATGAAAAGCTTGACTGTTCCTGTACTATTGCCGCAACTGTAAACTCTCCAACATTCTTCTGACCTGTAACAGTATCCATACGAATCAGCACTGATTCCCCAGGCAAAACATCTAATTTTTCAGCAATTTTTTCAGGTATAAGAAGTGTCCCCCTGGTGTCTATACTATCCAGACTGCCATCTGTAATAACTAAAGTATCTTTAAGCTGTGATTCCTCATCCCATTTAACTCCGGACAGCTGCATATTTGTACTCTTTGATCCAAAAATAATTTCAGCCTGATTTACCTGGGATCGCACATGGTATCCGGCAACCAAATTATCTATTGTTTTTACTGCCTGTTCCAAGTTCCCTGTATCTCCAATACGCTGAACAACTCTGCCACTGTCAAGAGTTTCTGTGCCCAGAATATAAATATGGCCACCCATAATCGAAGTAAAATTAGATTTAAGTGTTTCTGTCATTCCTGTTGTAAAACTACCAACAGTAATTATTATAAATATTCCAAAGGCTATTGCGCCCCCGAGCAGAAAGCTTCTTTTTTTCTGACGGGTTACATTTCTTATTGATATTTTCAAAATATTCATTACTTTTAATTCTCCCCCATAGCTTTAACCGGACTTATCTTTAGAGCAATTGATACTGGGTAAAGGCTTGCAGCTATACCTACAAAAGCAACAGTCAGTAAAGAAATTAATACCGCTTTAACAGAGATAACCGGATAGAGAACAGGCCCTCCAAGTATAACCTGAAAAAAGGTATTAGGAGCTTCATATCCAATAGATCCAATTACCGCAGTGATAATCATTCCCAGGACTGCTCCTATAGAACCAAAGAGAACAGAGATCATTAAGGTCTCCAGGGTTATCATACTTCTAACAAAAGTCTTTTCAGCTCCGATTGCCCTCATTGTACCTATTTCTCCTATTCGTTCATTTACTGAAATAACAAGAGTATTCATAATTATTATTACTGCAACAACAGCTACAATAAGTACCAGAAAATTAAAAACCAGAGCAAGTGTATTGGATAACTTTGCAATAGTACCTGCACCTGCAAGCCATCCGGAAGCCCTGGCATCAATACCGTTCTCCTGAAACCAGATATTCAGGTTTTTAATAAATTTCTTTTCATTCACGTTATCGTTCAGCTTAACAACCATATAATGCCACGCATTTGGATCTGTCTGACTATATTTTTCTCTTCCAGAAGTATCCCCAAGAATATCAAGGTAATTTATATCTGCATTATCAGAAGCCTCTGCAGTTCCATCAGCTATTACATTTCCGCTAAACAGATCTGTATCGGATTTTCCAGCCCCTTCACCAAAAAGTGAATCTTCATCCAATTGTCCCAACAGTGCTTTTTCATCTGAACTTAAGTTTGCAGCTACTTCGGTATAGGACAGCATGCCGTTTAATATTCGTATATTATTCAGATCAACAAAGGATATCAGTTCAAGCTGAGGTGAAGAATTGGTAAATTCAAATATACCCCTTACTGTAACCTCCCTTATCTTTGTACCAGTAACACTATTAATTCCGGTCAGCAGCAGAGAATCCCCGGGTTTTACAGTTTGACCGCTTGATTCCTTAATCATTTTTACTGCACCAGTTGCCAGAACAATCCCTTCTTCACCTTCCTTAAGGAAACTGCCCTCCAGGAGTTTTAAATTATTCTTA